>QIAS01000227.1:2056-6231 GCA_003225615.1 Acidobacteriota bacterium
AGCGACCGCCGCATGAGCCAGTAGCCGCCCACCATCGCTAAGATGACCAAACATGGCACGTATATCGCCAACATGAGCAAGAGTGCATGCAAGACTTCGTCGACTTGCTCATAGGGAACACCGCTCTCCACCAGCAAGGGTCTGCCGTCAGGATTAGGGAAGACGAGGCCGGTCACAAGCAGCTTGCGCCCGCCGGGAATCAATATCTTTGTTGAAAATGCTTTTTCAGTAGGGAAGGCGGGAATGCGCGCTGGATCGAAGCTGCCGTTTTTCGGGCTTCCGGACAAGTAAATGATGCGGCCATCGGAGCGGCTGACTCGAATGAAATGGCCGTTCACTTCCGGCGCATAGGCTTCGTTGATTTCCTCCGCAAGAAAGGCTGGCCCCTGGCTCGGAAGCTCCGGAAGCAACTTCAGGCCTATGGAGCGAGATTGCTCCTGTAAACTTTTCTCTAGGTTCCAATCCAGGTATCGCGCCAGCCCGACGTACACCGACGCGCCGAACAGCAGCAGGGCGCCCGCGAGTAGTCCCGCATACCACACCGTCATGCGAAATCGCAGGGAACGCCGATTCACGATTCTTCTCCGCTGCTGATGGTGTAGCCCACCCCGCGTACCGTACGGATGAGTTTGCGCTCATGACCATCGTCTACCTTGTCACGAAGATGGCGGACATAGACATCCACAATATTCGTGATGCCATCGAAGCTCTGGTCCCAGACATGTTCGATGATCATGGTGCGCGAGAGCACCCGGCTGGCATTGGACATCAAGTATTCCAGCAGAGCGTATTCCTTGGAGGTTAACTCAATGCGCTTGCCAGCGCGTTTGACCTGCTGCGAGAGGCGGTCGAGTTCCAAGTCTTCCACCCGAACCGTACTGCTGCGGGTTACGGGACCACGGCGCAACAAGGCCTTAATACGAACCAGCAATTCGGCGAAGGCGAACGGTTTGGTGAGATAGTCGTCAGCTCCGGCTTCGAAGTTGTTGATCTTGTCCGCGACCGCATCTTTCGCCGTCAGAATGAGCACGGGCACGGTAGAGTTCTTGGTGCGAATGCGGCGGAGAACTTCGGTCCCTTCCATACCGGGCAACATGAGGTCGAGCATGATCAGGTCGTAATGGTAGGTATTGGCCAAGTCGAGACCGCTGGGGCCGTCTGGCGCGACGTCAACCGCGAAGCGTTCCGCGGCCAGGCCGCGCGCGATGAAGCTCGAAACTTTGGCCTCGTCTTCGACAAGCAGAATGCGCATGTTGCCTCAGGCTATGTATGGCGAATGAATGTGAACCGAACATGAAGGCCAGATAAAAATGCGTTCAGAAAGATTGCCGGCAATATGGGTGCTCGGCGACCGTCTGAATGAAATTTTATCTCACTTTCAGCGGCTTTTAATTTACTTCAAATATCCTCTCGTTCCGGTAGACCGTCCTTATGTTGCCGGAATTGCATCTCAAATATGGCTGTTACCGATCTGAAGTTGTGATTAGGAGTCCAAGAACATATCAGTACGAGGATGACTGGAATGATCACATTTCATGTTCAGCCGGCGACGGCGAAGCACCAATTTCCTAAATTCGCTGGCAGCCACTTGTTGCCGCTCGCGTTGATCTTGCTGTTTTCGACAAGCCTTCCCGCGCAGGAGCGACAACGGTTTTCACTGGCCAGCCAATTTTCAGTTGCGGCAATGGCACAACAGGCGGGCGCTGCCGGAACGGGCGGCTCCGGTAGCAATGCGCCTCTGACGCTGACACTGCGTGATGCCCTGCATCGGGCGCGAGCCAACAATCCACAATTTCAAGCAGCACTGACGGAACTGGGTGTAGCCCATCAGGACGTAGTGCAGGGCCGGGCCGCGTTGCTTCCCAACCTCAGCTACAACATGCAGTATCTCTATACCCAGGGAAATGGGACTGCGAGCAATGCCCCAATCTTTATCGCTAACAACGGCGTGCATGAATACATCGCACAGGGCAATGTGCACCAGGCGCTTTCCGCACAAACCTACGCTGAGTACCGGCGAGCGGCGGCGGCAGAAGCAGTAGCGCGGGCCAAGTCGGAGATTGCGGCACGGGGGCTGGTGGTCACGGTGGTGCAATCGTATTACGGATACCTGGTCGCACAGCGAAAATATGCCACCGCGCAGCGGGCCGCGGCCGAAGCCGAACACTTTTTGAGCATCAGCCAGAAGCTGGAGAAGGGTGGGGAAGTCGCCCACTCGGATGTGCTGAAAGCGCAAATCCAATATCAGGCACAACAACGCGACTTGCAGCAAGCCGAGTTGGAGATGAACAAGAGCCGGCTCGATCTCGCGATCCTTTTGTTTCCCGACTTTAACGAGAATTTCACAGTAGTAGACGACCTGGGTCCGCCCGAGCCGCTGCCTACCTTTGAAGAAGTGCAAGACGCAGGAGCACGCAAGAATCCCGAGTTGCGTGCGGCAGTCGCGGCGCTGCGCCAGGCCCGTCAGGACGTGACCGTGGCTTGGGCCGCACTGCTGCCCGCCGTCAGCATCGATTACTTCTATGGCTTGGATTCCAATCGGTTGGCCACGGAAACCGTAGTCGTTGACAATGCCGGACATCCGATTGCGGTCGACAATTTGGGGAATTCGGTATCGGCTACGCTACAGTTGCCCATTTGGAGTTGGGGCGCGGGCCGCAGCAAGATCCTGCAGGCCAATTTACGGCGGCATCAGGCGCAGGTGGAGTTGAGCTTCGCTCAGCGCGAGCTGTTGGCGAATCTGCGAACTTCTTACAACGAAGCGCAAACTGCACGGGCGCAGCTGGAATCGCTGAGTTCCTCGGCGCAGATGGCGGCCGAGAGTTTGCGTTTGACCACTTTGCGCTACCAGGCGGGGGAGGCTACGGTGCTCGAAGTAGTGGACGCGCAGAATACGCTCACCCAGGCCATCAACGCTTATGATGACGGGCAGGTGCGCTTTCGGGTGGCGATGGCAAATCTGCAGACGTTGACGGGAACGTTGCAACCATGAAACCAAAACTGAACATTGGCTGCCGGGAGAACGATCGCAAGCACGTGTCGCGGTTGCGTCTGGTGCAACTTGCATTGCTCTTGCTTGCAGTCTCCGCCGGGTGCGGATGCTCGAAGGAAAAAAAAGAAGAACCCACGGTGGCGGTGCAGGTCGCGCCCGTCGAGAAGACTACCGTACAGCGCACCGTATCTGCGGAAGCGATTTTGTTTCCCTTACAGCAATCGGCGTTGGTGCCGAAAATCAGCGCGCCCGTGAAGGCCTTTTACGTGAAGCGCGGCGCCCGGGTGCGCAAAGGACAATTGCTGGCGGTTCTGGAAAATCGCGATCTGTCGGCGGCGGCGGTAGAGAACAAGGGCGCCTATGAGCAGGCTGAAGCTGCTTACACCACTACGACAGCGGCTACCCTTCCGGAAGAAATTCAAAAAGCGAAAGCGGACCTGGAGTCGGCGACCAAGGCTCTGGAAGCGCAACAGAAGATATACACCAGCCGCGAGGAGCTCTTCAAGCAGGGCGCGCTGCCGCGCAAAGAATTGGACCAGTCGGCGGTGGACCTGACCAATGCGCGCAATCAATACGAGCTGGCGCAGAGGCATTGGAATTCTCTGCTGGCGGTGGGGAACCAGCAGGAAATAAAGTCCGCGACCGGCCAGCTTACGGCAGCGAAGGGAAAATACGAAGGCGCCACCGCACAACTCAGCTATTCCGAAATCCGCAGCCCCATTGATGGCGTGGTGACCGACCGCCCCCTGTACCCCGGCGAGATGGCAGCGGCCGGCACTCCACTCATCACGTTGATGGACACATCCCAAGTCGTAGCCCGCTCGCACATTCCGCAGGACCAGGCCGAACTGCTCAAGGTGGGAGATCCGGCCACCATTACGGTTCCGGGGGAAGACAAAGTAATGGACGGGAAGGTAACGGTCGTGAGCCCGGCACTGGATCCGAACAGTACGACCGTGGAAGTGTGGGTCCAGGCCAAGAATCCCGGGCAGAGGCTGAAACCGGGGACGAGCGTGCAAGTATCCATGCTGGCGCAGACGGTTCCGGATGCGCTGGTCGTGCCAGCCAGCGCTGTGCTAACCGCGTCTGATGGCGGTACGACGGTGATGGTAGTCAACCCAGACGGCCGGGCTCACCAGCAAGCCGTAAAAACCGGGGTGAAGCAGGGCGATGAGGTGCAGAT
>QIAS01000228.1:0-3576 GCA_003225615.1 Acidobacteriota bacterium
CTCCGGATTGCCAAAGTTCAGGCAGTTGGTTGCGCCCACCGGCACTGCGCCCGTGCAAGCCACGTTGCGAGCGGCTTCGGCGACGGCGTGCATGGCGCCGAGGCGGGGATCGAGATAGCACCAGCGCCCGTTGCCATCGAGCGCCATGGCGAGACCACGTTGCGAACCCTTGATGCGAATCACTCCCGCATCGCCGGCGCCAGGACCCTCGACTGTGTTGGTCTGCACCATGGAGTCGTACTGCTGCCAGATGTAGCGCTTTCCGCAAATGTTGGGACTGGCAAGCAGGCGCTTGAAATTTTGTGTGAGGTCGCCGCCTTGCGACAGTTGGATATGTTCGGGCTTCTCGCGTTCAACTGGCGGCTCCCACCGTTCGAGCTGACGCTTGTAGAGCGGAGCGTCGTCGGTTAATGCCTCGTTGGGAATCTCGGCGACCAGCTTGCCGTGCTCGAGGACACGCAATTTGGCGTCCTTTGTGACGCGGCCGACTTCGACAGCGTCGAGTCCCCATTTTTGAAAGACGCGGAAAACTTCTTCTTCGCGACCCTTCTGGGCGACCAGCAGCATGCGCTCTTGCGATTCGCTCAGCATGATTTCGTACGGTGTCATGCCGGTCTCACGTTGCGGAACGCGATCGAGTTCAATCTCAATGCCTACGTGGCCGCGTCCACCCATTTCGCAGGTTGAGCAGGTAAGTCCGGCGGCGCCCATGTCCTGAATGCCGATGATGGCGCCGGTCTGCATAGCTTCGAGACAGGCTTCGAGCAGCAGCTTTTCGAGAAAGGGATCTCCGACCTGCACGTTGGGCCGCTTGGCTTCGGAGGCTTCGCTGAACTCTTCGCTGGCCATGGTGGCACCGTGAATTCCGTCGCGTCCGGTCTTAGCACCGACGTAGATTACGGGGTTGCCCTCGCCCGCGGCACGCGCATAGAAAATCTGGTCGCGGCGCACTAGGCCCAGCGCGAAGGCATTCACCAGTGGATTGTTGGAATAGCAAGGTTCGAACTTTGTTTCTCCACCAAGATTGGGCACACCAAAGCAGTTGCCGTAAGAAGCGATCCCGGTCACGACACCTTCGAGAATGGAGTGGTTCTTGTGGATTTCTTTCCGGGATAGGTCAGTACTTTTCGGCTGGGCGGCAGAGCTTCGGTCGGACTGGACGGGCGAGGCGCCCGTCGCCAAGTGGTCCGTGATTGGACCGAAGCGCAGCGAGTCCATTACGGCGACCGGACGCGCTCCCATGGTGAAGATGTCTCGCAAGATGCCGCCCACTCCGGTGGCCGCTCCCTGAAACGGCTCGATGAATGAAGGATGATTGTGCGACTCGATTTTGAAGGCGCAGGCCCAGCCGTCGCCGATGTCGATGATGCCGGCGTTTTCTCCCGGCCCTTGCACTACGCGCCGGCTGCGGGTGGGCAAACGCTTCAGGTGCACGCGCGAGGACTTGTAGGAGCAGTGCTCGCTCCACATCACGCTGAAGATGCCCAGTTCGGTGAGCGTGGGTTCGCGTCCGCCAAGCAGTTGCTTGACCTTCTCATATTCCTCGAGAGTGAGGCCGTGCTCCCGGATGACTTCGGGAGTGATTTCCGCGCTTGCCGTGGGAGTCATATGGGGAAGTTCTATTTTCGCATTTAGGAGAGCGGCTGGGTAGGGAGAATCTCGCGGGGGTCGACAAATAGCACCAGAACTAGTGCAAACCACAACCATCTCCTGCCGATTCATGGGATTAGCTTGCAGATATCCTTTGCGGAACCCTGGATGCCGGGACGGATCGTGAAATCGGGGGTCTGCCCATGACGCAGAGTACCCGTTAATTGCATTCTGTGGACCTGTAGGCGTCATTCGAGGGGCAGCATGGCTAAGCCGCTGTCCTGGAACTTGCTGGCGGCTAAGATCGCGTTGTAGTCGATTATTATCTTATAGCTAATGTTAAGCGGGCGGTTTGTACGGGTTTTGCAAAAAGTAAATTTCGGCTTGTGACGCTTATACTGATTTCTTGTTTTTTAGGGGACGGATGCTCGCATGAAGTCCGTAATCGTTGGCACAGCAGGGCATATCGACCACGGCAAAACCGCGCTGGTAAAGGCGCTGACCGGCATTGATGCCGACCGCCTGCAGGAAGAGAAGCGTCGCGGCATTACGATTGATATCGGCTTTGCGCATCTGGAACTGCCGGCGGCGGCTGGCGAGACGTTGCGCCTGGGCTTTGTCGACGTGCCGGGGCATGAGCGCTTTGTGCGCAACATGCTGGCGGGCGTGGGTGGAATTGACCTGGTGTTGCTGGTGATTGCGGCGGATGAATCCATTAAGCCGCAGACCCGCGAGCACTTTGACATCTGCCGCCTGCTCGCGGTTCGCCGCGGCATCACGGTACTCACCAAGTCGGACATGGTGGATCGCGATACGCTCGAAGTGGTGCGATTGGAAGTCGAGGATTTTCTGCGGGGCTCGTTTCTTGACGCGGCAAATTCGCCGATTGTTCCAGTGAGTTCTCTCACTGGCGCGGGACTGGAGGAACTGAAGCAGGCGCTGGTGAAAGTCGCATCCGAAGTTCCTGCCAAAGATTCGACAGCGCTGGCGCGGTTGCCCATTGACCGCGTGTTCACGATGAAAGGATTCGGGACGGTAGTCACGGGCACGCTTATTTCCGGCACAATTCGCAAAGAAGAAGAGCTGGAAATTTTTCCGTCTGAAAAACGGGTGCGGGTGCGGGGCGTGCAGGTACACGGAAGCAAGGCCGAGCAGGCCGTGGCCGGCCAGCGCACTGCGCTGAATCTTGCCGGCGTGGCCACCGAAGAGCTTGCGCGCGGAATGATGCTGACCCGACCCGCGACCTTTCATTCCACGACGCGCGCGGATGTTTCTCTGACTCTGCTACGTTCCGCGAAGCCGTTAAAAGACCGTGCGCGCGTGCATTTTCATTCCTACACCCTGGAAACAATTGCCGAGGTCGTGCTGTATGGAAAAACGCTGGCAAGGGCAGGCGAGACTGCATTCGCCCAATTGCGTTTGGTAGATCCGGCGCTACTGCTGCCCGGCGATCGATTCATTCTGCGGCAGTTCTCTCCCGTGGTGACCATCGGCGGTGGCGTGGTGCTGGATGCGGCGCCGCCGCGGAAAGGACTTAAACGGGCACAAGAGCCTTTTCTTCAGATTCTCGACAGCGCCGACCCTCAAACGGTTCTGAAAGCCCGTGTTGCACGCCGCAGTGATCGTGGTCTCTCCTTGGGAGAGGCCGTCGCTGAAACCGGCTGGCGGCGTGAGTTGATTGAAAAATACTTGGGAGAATCCATGCAGAAAGGGCACGTCTTGCGTATCGGAGAGCTACTGGTTCAGGCTGGTGCTATCGAGGGCGCCAAGCTCTTCGCCACACAGACTGTTTCCGATTTTCACAAACAGAATCCACTGGTTCCTGGCATCGGCAAAGAAGCTCTGCGGGAAGAGCTTGCTCTTAGCATGGAGGTCCTCGCCGTTGTCCTAGACCTCCTGACGCGGGAACGGAAGCTCGAGGTGATGGGCGAGTTGGTGCGCCTGCCCGGGCGCGGCGTGGTGATGAAGGATGAAGAGGCTGCGTCA
>QIAS01000228.1:3587-5506 GCA_003225615.1 Acidobacteriota bacterium
CGGCGGGCCTGAAGGTTCCTTTTCTGCGGGATGTTCTGGCGGGGCTCAAGGTGGATAAAACGCGGGCGCAGAAAATTGTGACTCTGTTGCTACGAGACAAAGTTCTAATCAAGATTTCCGATGAGCTGGTATTTCATCACGGTGCCCTCGAAGAACTGCGGCGGCAAATGGCGGCGTACAAGGCGAAGTCGCCGAAGATTGATGTCGCGAAGTTCAAGGATATGACCGGCGTCAGCCGGAAGTACGCGATACCGCTGCTCGAGTATCTTGACCGCGAGCGCGTGACGCGGCGGGTTGGGGATGAACGCGTGATTCTTTAACCACGGGAAGGAAGTACGATTTATGAAGTTGGCAAACGAATTAAGAAATCGCGAGCACAGAACGATCAAATTCAGAACCACCAAGGACACGAAGGTACACGAAGGGAACCGGCTCAACTTCGTACTTCGTAAATCGTACTTCTTACTTCCTTAGATTTTTTCTTCCGCAAACTCCAGCTCCAGACCCAGCGGATCGGTGAAGCGATTGGTCAGGCTGGCCAGGCCCACCAGCAAGTGCAGGTCAACGATTTCCGGCTCGGAAAAATGCTTTTTCAATTCAGCGATGTCGGGATCAGTGACCTCTTCAGGGTCTTTGGTCAATTTTTCTGCGTGCTGGAGGGCGGCTCTTTCTTTGGGCGTGAAGCGACTATAGTCTCCGGCTTTCAGAGCTTTCCAGTCTTCGGGAGTGAGGATTCGCTTCGACGAAGCGAGATGGTGCTGGGTTCAATAATGGCAGCGATTGAGCAGGGATACCCGTAGATAAATGGCCTCGTACAGCTTGCGATCGAGAGCCTTGCCCACGCTGGCGTAGAAGGCGAGAAAGTTTTTCAGCGCTTCGGGACGATGGGCCATCGCTTTCTGCACGTTGCCCGGCTTGCCGCGCAGGATTTTTTCGTAGATTTCTTTCACTTCGGGAGAAGCGTTTTGCGGTTCGACGTAGCTGATTCGTGCCATGAGTCCTCTCTAGTTCTAGTAGCTTCGCTTCTATAATAAACGTACTCGCGGTCGCGCACCGAAGCCGCGCCGGAGGTTGCGCTGATGCTTTCAATACGTCCTGCAACCGTTGATGATGCCGGGCTGCTCGCCCGCATGATTCATGAATTGGCGGAGTACGAGCGCGAGTTGGATCAGGTCACGGTGACCGAGGCGGATTTGATCCGCGATGGCTTCGGTCGGGAAGCAAGATTTCGGGCGGTCATCGCCGAATGGGACAGGCAGGCTGCGGGTTACGCATTTTTCTTTGGCTTCTACTCTACCTGGGTAGGCCGTCCGGGATTGTTTCTGGAGGATCTTTTCGTGCGGCCACAGTTTCGCGGGCTGGGAATTGGTAAATCCTTATTGGCTCACATCGCCGGTCTGGCTCGCGAAGAACAGTGCTTTGGGGTGCGCTGGCAGGTGCTGGACTGGAACCAGGCGGCTATCGATTTCTACAAGTCCATCGGAGCTACTTTTCTGGATGACTGGCGGTCGGTGCTACTCACCGATGAGCCGTTTCAGCGACTGGCGGAGAAGGCAGCTTGAGCAAGAGCGTTCGCATCATCGGGGCAGGGCTGGCGGGATCGGAGGCGGCGTGGCAGTGTGCGCGGCGTGGCGTGCCGGTGGAGCTTTGCGAGATGCGGCCGGTGCGTTCGACTCCGGCGCACCAGACCGGGGACTTCGCGGAGTTGGTGTGCTCGAATTCGCTGAAGTCGGATACGGAGAATACCGCGCCCTGGTTATTGAAAGAGGAGATGCGGCGGGCGGGATCTTTGCTGATCGAAATTGCGCGGGAGTGTGCGGTTCCGGCAGGGCACGCGCTGGCAGTGGATCGGACGACGTTTGCGGGGCGGGTGACGGAGAGGATCTCGCGGGAGCCTCTGATTACCGTATGGCGGGATG
>QIAS01000228.1:5525-6086 GCA_003225615.1 Acidobacteriota bacterium
GCACTCTCGCGGGAGATTTCGCGGTTGAGCACAGAGTCGGCGGACAGGAATGTCCGACCCACAAAGGGGCACACAGAGGCGGAGGCGCACCTTTACTTTTATGACTCGATCAGCCCGATTGTTGAGGCGGAGTCGATTGATATGTCCAAGGTGTATCTGGCGGCACGGTATGACAAGGGGTCGGCGGATTACATCAACTGTCCCATGTTGAAAGATGAATATGACCGGTTTTACGACGCGCTGGTTTCCGCGCAATCCGTGGAAGAGCGCGAGTGGGAGAAGCTGAATTATTTTGAGGCTTGTTTGCCGATTGAGGAGATTGCCCGGCGAGGGCGCGATACTTTGCGCTTTGGGCCTATGAAGCCGGTCGGGTTGAAAGATCCGCGGACGGGGCAACGGCCCTATGCGGTAGTGCAATTGCGGCAGGAGAATCTGCGAGCGGATTCCTACAACCTTGTGGGGTTTCAGAATCATCTGCGCTTTGGGGAGCAGGCGCGGGTTCTGCGATTGATTCCGGGGCTGGAGAATGCTCGGTTTTTGCGGTACGGGCAGATTCATCGC
>QIAS01000229.1 GCA_003225615.1 Acidobacteriota bacterium
GAATCCTACACTCATCGCAGGCAGCGCCATGAGCCAGTACAGCTTTACCTAAAACGCCAACGCCCAGCAGAACTTTGTACCTGCTGCGCAGTTCAAGACAGATGCAGTCAATGGCACCTTGCCGCAGGTAGCGATGATCGAGCCCGGATATATCGATGGTACCGACGAACACCCCTTCGACAACGCCCTGGCGCCCGGGGGAAGCGTACAGGCAGGCGCCAGATACGTTTCTGGACTGATCAACACCTTGATGACAAGCCAGTCGTGGAAGGATTCAGCATTCATTCTCACGTTTGACGAGTTCGGCGGATTTTATGACAATGTACCGCCGCAACCGGCAGTGAGTCCGGACGGCATAAGCCCCATCGACCTCCAACCAGGAGACGGTTGTTATGGGGGTTCTACCAGCCCGACTTGCAATTTCATGTACACGGGCTACCGTGTTCCCCTGATCGTCGTCTCGCCTTTTACCAAGCGGCATTACGTCTCTCACACCGTTGCAGACTTCACTGCGATATTGAAGTTCATTGAAACGCGGTTTAATGTTTCCAATCTCACCGCGCGCGACGCCGCCCAGATGGACATGACAGAGGTCTTTGATTTCACGAATCCGCCTTGGATGACGTCCACCGGCTCAGGTTGTCACCGGGCCTTGTGACAACGCGGTCCCATAACTGCTCGAGTTCTGAAAAGGGAAAGCCCGCAAAGTGGCCAACGGCGCGGGAACAATTACCTTGGTCACTTTCATGAAGTTGCGACGAGCAGCTAACATCATCGCATTATGGGACTCGCATCGCTGCTCATCAGCCGGGATACCACTGTCTTACGGGTATTGCGGCCGACTTTGGAGAAGCTGTCGATCACGGTGGAGCTGTGCAGCGGGGCAAGGTCAGGCGGCGAACTCCTCATTAGTTCTAAATTCGATGCTGTAATCGTTGACTGTGACGATCTCCAAGGTGGGGTTGAGGTGCTGCAGAACTTACGCAAGGCCCCCAGCAACCGAAACTCGGTCGCTTTTGCCATTCTGAATGGGAAAACCACCACGCGCCAGGCTTTTGAAATGGGGGCGAATTTTGTTTTGCAAAAGCCTATTTCACCTCTTAATGCCACGCGTTGTTTCGACGCCGCGTTGACGTTCATGGACCGGGAACGGCGGCGCTATTTCCGCCATCCTGTGGAAATGAAAGTTGTCATCGTATTCAGTCATGGGACGGAGTTGAAGACTACAACCAGCAACCTCAGCGAAGGCGGCATGGCCATTCGGTTCCCGGGAGAAATGCCGAAGGACATGATCTCCAAAATCCAATTCACACTGCCGGGAACGAACACGTCTCTTGAGCTTAAAGCTGAGGTGGCATGGGCAGACAAAGCCGGACGCGCAGGATTGCGCTTCTTAGATGTGCCGCAGAGTTCTCAACACCAGCTCGAAACCTGGCTCACCCAGCTGCTGCAAGACCAGAGCCTGCTCAAAGCGAAGCCGACAACCTCACGCCGCAAGTAGCCCGTCTTTCATTGTGTTCTTCCTATTGACCGACAATTGAGCTCCTGTCCAGGAGTGCCCGCCAGGAGTTTGCACTAAGTTGCGATTTATTACGCATCAGAATCGCGATCTTTGTCATCCAAGCTAGTCATTGCACGAAGAACTTTGCTTGTTCTCGCGAATCCTAGGCATCATGGCACGAAGAGGAGAATCGATATGGCAAGAAAAGATGTTTCTGGCACGGCTGGTAAAGTCAGCGCTCAACCCCGCTTTCATCAAAAGGCCCCAGAGATCCAGCCTTATGGCACCGTGAAGTTGCTGCCGCTGGAATTGGAAGAACCGGTTCGTCTTGAAATGACCGAACAACTTAATCAACTGCTCGCGGACACCATGACTCTCCGCGATCTGTACAAAAAGTCACACTGGCAAGTGGCTGGCCCGACTTTTTATCAGTTGCACCTGCTTTTCGATAAGCACTTTGACGAACAAGTAGAACTGGTGGACGCAATTGCCGAGCGCATTCAACTCCTGGGTGGAGTGAGCATCGCCATGGCGCCCGATGTTGCCGAGACAACTCAGATCGAGCGTCCACCTCGGGGACGCGAAGAAGTTCCGGTCCAGCTCTCGCGCCTGCTCGATGCACACCAGATCATCATTCGCGACTGCCGCAAACTGGCAGACCGCGCCGCCCGGATCGGGGATCAAGGAACGAACGATCTCGTCGTGAGCGAAGTGCTGCGCAGCAACGAATTGCAGGTCTGGTTTATCAGCGAGCACCTGGTCAACATGCCGCTGGTCGAGGCCGTGGACACGCCGGAGCGCGTGAAGAAGACGGCCTGATTCAGGAAGATTCGCGCGTAAGTGGTCCAGAAGCGCTCAACTGCAAAGTGCGCAAAGGAATTCGCAAAAAGCGCCAAGGTGACTTTGCGATCTTTGCGAATACTTGGCGACCTTTGCGGTTAAAGGTTTTGGCTTTGTTGTGCGCCGGCCAAATCAGAGGATGTACCGCGACAGATCCTGGTCTTTCACAATATCGGTCAGCATTTTGCGGACGTAGTCCCCATCCACCGTGATTTGCTGGCCCTTTCTTTCCGGCGCATCAAAGCTGATCTCATCCAAAACGCGCTCCATGATGGTGTGCAAGCGCCGCGCGCCGATGTTCTCTGTTCCCTCGTTCACCCGGAAGGCGAAGCGAGCGACTTCTTCCAGGGCTTCGCGCGTGAATTCCAGCTTCACGCCCTCGGTTTCGAGCAACGCCGTATACTGCTTCACCAGCGAGGACTTCGGTTCAGTCAGAATTTTGATGAAGTCTTCCATGGTAAGCGACTGCAACTCTACGCGAATCGGAAACCGGCCCTGCAATTCCGGGATGAGATCGCTCGGCTTGGACACATGGAAAGCGCCAGCCGCAACGAAGAGTACGTGATCGGTGCGCACCATGCCGTAGCGTGTATTGACGGTTGTGCCTTCCACAATCGGAAGAATGTCGCGCTGCACGCCTTCCCGTGAAACATCGGGCCCGTGGCCGCTCTCGCGTCCCGCAATCTTGTCGATTTCGTCGAGAAACACGATTCCGGAATTCTCTACGCGATCAATAGCGATGCGCGTGACCTGCTCCACGTCGATCAGCCGCTGCTCTTCTTCCTGGATGAGGTACTCGAAGGCCTCGTTGACCTTCATCTTCCGCTTCTTGGTGCGCTGGCCAAAGATGTTGGGTAGCATGTCCTTGACGTTGATATCCATCTCCTCAACGCCCTGGTTCGAGATAATCTCGAAAGATGGGAAAGCGCGCTCGCGCACTTCAATTTCCACCGTCCGGTCGTCGAGCTTGCCTTCGCGCAATTGCTGCCGCAGTTTTTCACGAGTGCGGGGGTGCGATTCGGTCAACCCAGTCGCCCCTTCAATGACAACCCCGCCGGCCGGTTCGGCTGAACGGGATGACGACGGCGTGGGCGGCAGCAGAATGTCGAGCAAACGCTCCTCGGCATTCAACTCGGCCTTGTCCGATACGTCTTCCAACTTCTCCTCGCGCACCATGTCGATGGCAATCTCGACCAGGTCGCGCACCATAGATTCCACATCGCGGCCCACGTAACCCACTTCGGTAAACTTGGAAGCCTCCACCTTCAGAAAAGGCGAGTTGGTGAGTTTGGCCAGGCGACGCG
This sequence comes from Acidobacteriota bacterium, assembly GCA_003225615.1. Lineage (GTDB taxonomy): Bacteria > Acidobacteriota > Terriglobia > Terriglobales > Acidobacteriaceae > QIAS01. Next base: position 3,646 of record QIAS01000229.1, read on the forward strand.
CAATTTCGGTTTTGCCGACCCCTGTGGGTCCGATCATGATGATGTTTTTGGGAATGATCTCTTCCGCGAGATCGGGCGCAAGCTTTTGCCGCCGCATGCGGTTGCGTAGCGCGATTGCGACAGCGCGTTTCGCATCTTTTTGCCCGACCACATACTTGTCGAGCTCCGACACGATTTCACGAGGCGTCAGATCATCCAGCGCCAGCTGTTCTTCTTCCACGGTTCCGGGTAGGTAGATGGCCATAAATACGGCATCAGAATTCGGCATCGGCCTTCAGCACACTCGCCAAAGCGCCGGGCCGGAAATCCGCAGCCTTACAACTCCTCTATAGTCGCCTTCTCATTGGTGTAGATGCACATTTTGCCGGCAATCTTCATGGCTTCTTCGGCGATCTCGCGGGCGGACATCTTCGTGTGATCCGCGAGCGCCTGAGCAGCTGCCTGGGCGTACGGGCCGCCGCTGCCAATCGCCGCAATACCACCATCCGGCTCGATTACGTCTCCCTGGCCGCTGAGCAGAAACGTCTGATCCTTATCAGAAACCAGCAGCAGCGCCTCCAGGTGGCGCAAAAATTTGTCGGTGCGCCAATCTTTGGCCAACTCTACCGCCGCACGGCCAATGTTTCCATGATACTGCTCCAGCTTTGATTCGAACCGGCTGAACAGGGAGAAGGCATCCGCGGTGGATCCGGCAAAACCAGCCAAAATCTTGTCCTGATAAAG
>QIAS01000230.1:0-1118 GCA_003225615.1 Acidobacteriota bacterium
CTTGGAGTACCGCATCGCGTCTTGGGCGTTTCCCCCCAGTCCGTAGATAACCATTCGGCTGTTAGAAGGAGAAGTGCGGATTGACTCCATCACCTTCTCTACTCCGGGTCGCAGCTTGAGCACGCAAGCCTCAAACTTCTCCTTGTGTAACCGCTCGACGGCTCCTCCGGTCATAAATAACGGTTCAATACCATACTGGCGAAAACACTCTGCCAAAATGGTTTGAGACGGTTCGGGTAGATCTACCAGCGCGAGGCGGGCGGCGGTTCTTTTAGTGGGACGAATGGGCGCGAGAGCACTGCTGAAGGCTGTATCCATAGAGGAAGTCGTACAAAGCCTCAAGCCCTATTCTGGCCTGTATCACTAATGTTGGCAAAGCTCTAGAAGGCCAATATCACAGTACAGAAGTGCTATTACCCCCAGTAACCGACGAGTTTCTTTAGTGCTTGAAAAGCCGCGTCGGATGCGGAATACAGGGCATACGTCACGTTTCAGCGAGAGTGAAAATGAGGATTTTGAGGAACTTAGAAATGTAGGAAATTTGCAATTTTCAATTGCCAAATTTGCAACTTGAAAACCGAGGCGCTGTCAGATCAGCAATTGCAAATCGGCAACTGGAAAATTCCCAACCTTATTCGGTCCAGCGCCGAAACAGCAGGGCGCCGTTGGTTCCGCCGAAGCCGAAGGAATTCGACATGGCGTACTGCATTTCAACCTCTCGCGCCTCGTTGGGGACGTAGTCCAGATCGCATTCGGGATCGGGATTTTCCAGGTTGATGGTGGGAGGCAGCTTCTGGTCGCGCAACGCCAGGACGGTAATACCCGCTTCGAGTCCTCCCGCCCCGCCCAGCAAGTGCCCGGTCATAGACTTGGTGGAACTTACCGGCATTTTGTAAGCGTGGTCGCCGAAGGCTCGTTTGATGGCCACTGTCTCCAGCTTATCTCCCAGGTCGGTGGAAGTTCCATGGGCGTTCACATATCCGACTTCGGTTGGTTGTATTTTTGCGTCGCCCACCGTGTTCATCATGACGCGATAGGCGCCTTCGCCGTTCTCGGCGGGCTGGGTGATGTGGTTGGCGTCGCCGCTCATTCCATAGCCAACGATCTCGGCCAGGATA
>QIAS01000230.1:1231-5148 GCA_003225615.1 Acidobacteriota bacterium
CATTGCGGATCGAAAGGGCGCGCATGGCGGCAAAACCGCCTACACCCATGGGAGTGATCGCCGCTTCCGTGCCGCCCGCGATCATGGCGTCCGCATCACAACGAGCAATGATCTTGAACGCGTCGCCGACTGAATGGGCGCTGGAGGTACAGGCCGTGCAGGTGGCTTCATTGGGGCCTTTGGCGCCGTAGCGAATGCTTGCGTGTCCGGCTGCCAGGTTCACTATCGCTGCCGGAATAAAAAAAGGAGAAATTTTACGCGGCCCGCCGTTCAGCAGATTGGAATGCTCGCGCTCAATGACGTCGAATCCGCCGATGCCTGAGCCGATGTGCACTCCGACCCGCGGCGAAAGCTCGGGTGTAATCTCAAGCCCTGACATCTTCATCGCCTCGTCCGTGGCGGCCAGCGCCAGGTGGATGAAGCGGCCCATCTTTTTCAGCTCTTTTTTCTCGATGAACTTCAGCGGATCGAAGTTTTTTACTTCAGCGGCAATCTGGCAGGCAAACTTCGAAGCGTCGAAAGAGGTAATCCGCGCCACCCCGCTCTTACCGGCCAGCAGGTTCTGCCACACTTCGGCGGTCGTGTTTCCCACCGCGCAGATTAGACCGATACCGGTAACTACGACGCGCCGACCCAACTACTTGCCGCCTTTCGAGTGCTTGCCGATGTAGTCGATGGCGTCCTGGACGGTACGGATTTTCTCTGCATCTTCGTCGGGGATTTCGATGTCAAAGGCCTCTTCGAAGGCCATCACCAGCTCCACGGTATCGAGCGAATCGGCGCCTAGGTCATCGACGAATGAAGCGGTCAGCGTAACCTCACCTTCATCTACTCCCAACTGCTCCACGATGATCTGTTTCACCTTGTCATCAACGGCAGCCATTGGTCTCCTTGCTGGGGGCGGCTTGCTCGTGCCCGCCTACTGTCTGGTGGTTAGAATTCGCAGAAAGCTGCTCCTTCACGTCATCCTCGAGCCATCAGAACAGGCGTGAAGTGATCCTCTCAAGCTGACTTGCGGGTGTGCTCCCGAGCGAGGGCTCCAGGACATTGCAGCCCCGCTGCTTTACTTACTCACTTTGGCATGCTTGCCAATGTAATCAATTGCATCCTGCACGGTACGAATCTTTTCCGCTTCTTCGTCGGGAATCTCCAGGTCAAAGGCCTCTTCAAAGGCCATCACCAGCTCTACCTGGTCGAGCGAATCAGCGCCTAGATCGTCGACGAACGATGCAGTGGCGGTCACTTCGCCTTCATCTACGCCCAACTGCTCCGCCACGATCTGCTTTACTTTCTCACTGACCGATGCCATGAATTCCTCCCGGGTGATCAAAGGGAACGAGTAGTGTAATTGCGTCCGCGAATTGGTGTAAAGGAAGCGCGCCCTATTCTTTGGATACCCTTTTGAATCCTAAACGCTGGCAGGGATAAGGGTCAAACGTCTCGGGTGCATCGGTCGCGTCTCTGCCGGTTGTATGTTCCTCGCGGAGCTTGGCGCGCTATGGTGGGCAAAGCCCCGCGCGGCCCCCTGACGAGCAGCTACAATTGTTTATTGTGCGTCTAACTTATTACGCGATGAATTACCTTTTCTCGGGCATTCTCTTATTTTCCTGGGCAGCATTTGGGCAGGCTCCTGGAGTGGCAGGGTCAAGCCAGGTTGGGCAAGCTGTTCCCAACGACACCTCGTCCCAGGCGAAGGCTCTCATCAATCAGGCTATTCAAGCGCTGGGTGGCGAGGCTTACCTGAACGTGAAGGACACTGCGCAGGAAGGCCGAGCCTACAGCTTCTACCACGGGCAATCGAATAGTACAGGAGCCCTTTACTGGCGGTACACGAAATTTCCTGACCGGGAAAGGGTCGAGGTCACCAAGAAGCGCGATGTGGTTTACGTCTACAACGGCGACCAGGGTTACGAGATCACTTACAAAGGGACGGCTGCCCAGGACCCTACCGGCATGGCCGATTACCTCCGCCGCCGCGAGTACTCGCTGGATTGGGTGCTTCGCCGGTGGCTTAACGAGCCCGGCGTCGCACTCTTCTATGACGGGCCGGCGATTGCCGAGCAGAAGCAGGCGGAACAGGTAACCATCATGAACGCGCGCAATGAGGCGGTGACGCTTTTTATTGATCCGGCCACCCATTTGCCAATTAAGAAGAGTTTCTCGTGGCGCGACCCAAAGGATAAGCAGCGCAATATCGAAGAAGAGGTCTACGACAATTACCGTCTGGTGCAAGGCATCATGACTCCTTACAGTGTCACGCGTTTTTATAACGGAGACATGGCCAGCCAACGTTTCTTGAATTCCATCCGCTATAACCAGAATGTGAGCGATTCCTTGTTTGCCGCCAGCGTCAGCTACGATCCCAATCGCCCGCCGACGAAAAAGTGATGCCGATCGTTGACCCGCGGGAACGCAGCAAGATTGGATAGCACCATGAGAGACACCCCGGGGCGGAATCTTTGCATCTCTGTGTAGCTGCTGGAGATCGGGTCCGCGCTTCCAGGCGGGACTCTTTTCTGCGCCACGAAGTGTGGCTTTTTTGCCACATACGCTGTTACATCCCTCACTGTAAGCTGGTCATCAGACTACACATACCTAAAACTGCTTGAAGCGCGAACAAACAATTCGTGCCGGCATGGAGTTCAAAGGCGTAGGCCTGCACAGCGGCGCTCCGGTCAAATTGCGCATACTGCCGGCGCGCGCTGGTTCCGGGATCATCTTCCGCCGGGTCGACCTGGACAACTTCGAAATCGAAGCTACCAGCCGCAACGTAGCTCGAGTCAGCTACGCCACCAGCTTGATGAAAAAAGGCGTCTTGATTTCGACTACCGAGCACCTGTTGTCGGCTTTTATGGGCACCGGAATCGATAATGCATTAGTTGAGCTGGATAACCTTGAGTTGCCGATTCTGGACGGAAGCGCGCGGCCTTTTGTAGAGATGATCCTGAAGGTAGGAATTCGCAAGCAGCGCCGGCCGCGAACCTACTTACGAATTCGACAGGAACTGGAGTTGCGGGAAGGCAATAAGTTTATTGCGGTCTATCCCGCTAACCGGTACTCGGTTTCTTATGCCATCAATTTCCCGCACCGGATGATCGGCCGGGAACGCTTTGAGGTGGATCTTTCGGACGGTAACTACCTGCGAGAAATTGCCCCGGCACGGACGTTCGGTTTCCTCCATGAAGCCGAAGCCATGCGCCAGCAGGGCCTGATTCGCGGGGCTTCCACTGAAAATGCGATCGTGCTGACACGGGATGACATCATGAACCCGCCGCTTCGGTTCAAGGATGAGTTCGTGAGGCACAAAGTGCTAGATCTGATTGGCGACCTCGCCCTTCTCGGCAAACAAATACTCGGAACGGTGGTAGCGGACCGAGCTGGTCATGCCATGCATACAGCGCTAGTCTCCCGGATTCTGAAGGACAAGAGCCTCTGGGAAGAGGCAATTCTGCATGATGACAGCCATTCAGTACGCCACGATCCGCAGCCTCTAGCCAGCCAGACGTTATGACTGTCTGGCGCATCCGCATTTTTCGCTCCCAATCGGCGTAGCGCTACCTGCTACACCAAATCCGCGAGCTTTAGCGGGGTGCCCTTCCAGGATGTGTGGAACTGGTTTTCCACGAATCCCGCGTCGTAAGTGCGACCCTGCTTCTTCAGAGTCTCCATTAGCCCAAAAAGAGAGCGCGGGTTGCGGGGATTACGCTCCAAGTCCTCGCGGAAGACTTTCTCCGCGCCTGCGGGATCGCCGCTCATCATGAGTGCTGCGCCCAGCGACTCACGTACCGGAAAATACCAATCGGGCGGCTCGCCATAGTTCAGCGCATCCTGCACGGCCACAGCGTCCTTGAAACTCGCTATGGCGGCGTTGGAGTCGTGTCGCGCCAGGGCGATTTTGGCGGTGAGCACGTCGTCCG
>QIAS01000231.1 GCA_003225615.1 Acidobacteriota bacterium
CTGCCGCAAAATTGTCGGGCAGTGTTTTCACGTCCGGTGAATCTCGGATTGTGGATAGCCGCGGAATTAGGCGCCATTGCCACCGACCTGGCTGAATTTTTGGGGGCGGCTCTGGGCTTCTACTTGCTTTTTCACCTGAACATGATGGCTTCCGCGCTGCTCACGGGCGTGCTGGTCTTCCTGATTCTAGCTACGGAATTGTACGGATTTCGACGTCTGGAGCAGGTGATCATGGGATTCGTGTTCGTGATCTCGACCTGCTATGCAATAGAAATTTTTCTCGCTAAGCCAGACTGGGGGCAGGTGGTGCACCACACCATTATCCCGCATCTCAGTTCCGCGAGCGTCTACATCGCAGTCGGCATGCTGGGCGCGACGGTGATGCCGCATGTGGTTTATTTACATTCTGCCTTGGTCCAGGCACGAATGAAGGGAGAGCATTACCATTCCCCCGGCCATTTATTGCATCGCTTGCAGCATGCGCGGTACGCGCTTGTTGATGTGCTGGCCGCGATGAACGGGGCCTGGCTGGTGAACTCGGCCATGATCATCATGTCGGCTGCGGTCTTCTTTCGTGCCGGACGTCAAGTACTCACCATCGAGCAAGCTCACGAAACGCTCAAGCCCTTATTAGGTAATTTGTCCGCCACCGCATTCGGTATAGCGTTGCTTTTTTCGGGACTTTCTTCTTCGACAGTTGGCACCATGGCTGGCCAGGTTATTCTGGAAGGCTTTTTGAATATAAAGTTCAGCATCTTCTTGCGCCGGCTGCTCACCATGCTGCCGGCCATCGCGGTGATTGCCATCGGCCTTGATCCTTTAAGGATTCTGGTGCTCTCACAGGTGGTGCTGAGCTTCGCGCTACCGTTCGCCCTCCTGCCTCTGATCATGCTCACCCGCCGCAGAGATCTGATGGGTGATCTGGTGAATGGACGCCGCACTAACTTGCTCGCGTACGTAACCATCGGAGTAATTCTCGGCCTTAATGCGCTTCTGCTCTATCAAACCTTCGGTGGAAAGTTTTAAACTGATTAGTTAGGGCTCTCTGGATCATCTCATCTGGTGTGAAGAGGGAATCTCTCTTGTCCGGCCAGATGAGTATTTGACCCGTGGAAAGGATCGCACTTATGTCTGTAAACAGTTTTGGCAGCCGCTCCACTCTTCGCGTCGGCAATAAGGATTATGAGATTTACCGGTTGGACGCTCTGGACAAGCAGGGCATCTCGACAAAACATCTTCCCTATTCGCTGCGCATTCTTCTGGAAAATTTGCTGCGCACCGAGGATGGACGCAACGTAACCAAGAATGAAATTCGCGCGCTGGCTTCCTGGAACAGCAAGAGCAAGCCTGACCGGGAAATTGCTTTTACCCCAAGCCGCGTGCTGCTGCAGGACTTTACAGGAGTTCCGGCGGTGGTGGACCTGGGGGCAATGCGCGATGCCATGAAGCGGCTGGGCGGCAATCCTGCGCTCATCAATCCGCTGCAGCCGGCGGAACTGGTGATCGATCATTCTGTGCAGGTGGATGAATTCGGTTCGCCACAGGCCTTTAGTCTCAATGCCGAACTGGAGTTCCAACGCAACAAGGAGCGCTACGCGTTCTTGCGGTGGGGGCAGACAGCATTCCGCAATCTCGCCATCGTGCCGCCCGATACCGGGATCGTGCACCAGGTGAATCTTGAATATCTGGCGCGCGTTGTTTTTGTACAGGAGTCGAACGGCAAGCGGACCGCCTATCCCGACACGCTCGTCGGTACCGACTCGCATACCACAATGATCAACGGTCTTGGCGTACTGGGCTGGGGCGTGGGCGGAATCGAAGCCGAGGCGGCCATGCTGGGGCAACCCGTTTCCATGCTGATTCCGCTAGTTGTCGGCGTGAAGCTGACGGGACGGTTGCGGGAAGGAGCTACCGCTACAGACCTGGTTTTGACCATTACGGAAATGTTGCGCAAGCACGGCGTGGTGGGGAAATTCGTCGAGTACTTCGGGCCGGGATTGCGTGGTCTGCCATTGGCCGACCGCGCCACTATCGGAAACATGTCGCCGGAGTACGGCGCTACTTGCGGCATTTTCCCGGTGGATAAAGAGAGCCTTGCATATTTGCGTTTGAGCGGCCGCTCGGAGGAGCAGATTGCCCTGGTAGAAGCGTACTGCCGCGAGCAGGTTCTTTTCCACGATGAGAAGACGCCGGAAGCGGAGTATTCCGAGTTGATGACCTTGGACCTGGGAGCGGTCGAACCGAGCCTGGCTGGTCCGAAGCGTCCGCAGGACCGTGTACCGCTTTCCAACGCGGGCACATCTTTTCAGCAGGCCTTGCCTTCCCTTATCAAGCCAGCTAAGGCTTCCGCAAAAACCACTGCGCCGGCGGTTGCCGGGGTAAAAAATGATAGCCAGGAGATCAGGTGGGAGAGCGAAGGTGGAAATCCTACCGCTGTCGGGGTGGAAGACCGTAAAGTGGCAGAGCACGCCCCGGCTGATGTAAAAGCCGCGCTGCGTCACGGGAGCGTCGTGATTGCCGCCATCACCAGTTGCACGAACACCTCGAATCCGTCTGTGATGGTTGCTGCCGGATTGCTGGCGAAGAAGGCTGTCGAAAGAGGATTGTCGGTTCCACCCTGGGTCAAGACTTCTCTGGCTCCCGGATCGAAGGTCGTGCGCGATTATCTCGACCGCGCCGGCCTGATGCCATATCTTGAGAAGCTCAAGTTTCATCTGGTGGGTTATGGCTGCACGACGTGCATCGGGAATTCCGGGCCGCTGCCCGAAGAAGTTTCGCAGGCCATTGACGAGAAGAATCTGGTGGTGGCTTCAGTGCTCTCGGGGAATCGCAACTTCGAAGGCCGCATCAACTCCGAAGTTCGCGCCAATTATCTGATGTCACCTCCGCTGGTGGTGGCTTTCGCTCTGGCCGGCCGCATCGACGTAGACATGCGCAAAGATGCTATCGGCCGGGGCAAGGATAGTCAGCCCGTCTACCTGGCCGACCTTTGGCCTTCGCAGAAAGAGATCGACGAAGCGGTCAAAAAGTCGATCACGTCCGACATGTTCCGCAAAAGCTATGGCGAGGTCTTCAACGGCGACGAGCACTGGCGTTCGCTGCCCGTGCCCAAAGGCGAGACCTATGCCTGGGAAAAGGATTCAACTTACATTCGCAAAGCCCCCTACTTTGAAGGCATGGACCTCACGCCGCCGCCGGTCTCCGACATCAAAGGAGCGCGCGTTCTGGCGGTTCTCGGAGACAGCGTTACTACTGATCATATTTCGCCAGCTGGGTCCATTAAGAAAGATAGTCCCGCCGGCAAGTACTTGATCGAACACGGAGTGAAGCCTGCCGATTTCAATTCCTACGGATCGCGCCGCGGCAATCACGAAGTGATGGTGCGTGGAACCTTCGCCAACGTTCGGTTGCGCAACAAGTTGGTGCCGAATCTCGAGGGCGGATTCACGCGCCACTTGCCCGATGGAGAGGAAATGAGCATCTTCGATGCTTCGGTGAAATACCAAGCGGAAAAAGTGCCGTTGATCATCATCGCGGGCAAGGAATACGGCTCGGGGTCTTCCCGTGATTGGGCAGCGAAGGGTCCGCGGTTGCTGGGCGTGCATGCCGTCATCGCGGAAAGCTACGAGCGCATTCATCGTTCTAACCTGGTGGGTATGGGTATTCTGCCCTTGCAGTTTGCGCCCGGTGAGAACGCCGAATCACTGAAGCTAAGTGGCGAAGAGGTCTTCGAAGTGGCCGGAGTTCGGGAGGTGCTCCAGAAATTTTCGCCGGGAAGCCGCGTGAAGGTGCGCGCCACAGCCAATGGCAAATCCAAAGAATTCCAAGCCATCGTGCGCATTGATACGCCGCAAGAGGCGCAATACTATGCCAATGGCGGCATTCTCCAGTTTGTATTGCGACAATTACTGGCCGGGAAACCGAGCCCGCAAGTGGTGCACGCGTAAAGCTGGCTGGCGGACCACGTAATATTCGTGGCTAGACTTCTCGGGCTTACCTTTACTGAGGTTGGTTCCGCCGGATTATCTTTCTCGTGATGCATGCCCTGCATGCACTTGTTATCACCGCAGCAACCGCCTTTTTGTGCACCTTCTTTCATGCCGTCGCAGCAAGCCATCGGCATCGCGGCACCGCCATGCATCATCCCACGCTCGTGCATTCCCCCGTCGGACATCATCTTGACCATGCCGTCGAGGTGCCCAACCATGTCTTGCCAAAGATCAACATTGAGCTGGGCCTGCTGCCTGGCGGCGGGATCTTTAATCTTGACCAGATTGGTTTTCATCTGGTCGAGGTTGGCCTGCATCTTCTCCAGTTGCGCCTTCATTTCCTGCATGTGCTGCTGGTGCATGTCGTGCCCCATCGGGTGATGCATGGGCGGAGCTGATTGCGCGTCGGGAGGCTGTGGTATTTGGGATTGCGCCGGAGCTGAAGCCTGCGCCCAAAGGCACACATTGAAGAGCACTAGGAACAAACTGGATGCCACAAATTTCATTGAGATTTCTCCTAAGAGATGTTGTGTGTGCAATATAGAAAGCGG
>QIAS01000232.1:0-1394 GCA_003225615.1 Acidobacteriota bacterium
CAGCGGTTTCCGCAGACGGTGCGGATGGTGTTGTCTGGCCAATGTGACCGCGAAGCCATTCTCAACTCGGTCGGGCCTACTCATCAGTATCTTTCCAAGCCCTGTGATGCCGAGCAACTCAGGTCAAAGATTGGGCAAGCTTTCGCTCTGAGGGATTTGCTGGAAAATCCCGTGGTCCAGAAGGTGGTTTCACAACTGAAAGACATACCCAGCCTGCCGGCGTTGTATCAGCAAATTTTGGAGGAATTGCGCTCTCGCGACCCCTCGCCCGCAAAGGTGGGCAAGTTGATTGCAAAAGACATGGGCATGACCGCCAAAACGCTGCAGTTGGTGAATTCGGCGTTTTTCGGTTTGCGGTGCCACGTCTCGAACCCGGTCCAAGCGGCCAACCTGCTGGGACTGGATACGATCAGGGGGCTGGTCCTCTCCACGCACATCTTTTCCCAGATCGAAAATGATCTGCTCAACGAAATCGATGGCCACCACCTGTGGGACCACAGCATCGCGGTCAGCGGTTTCGCCAAGGCCATCGCGGGAGTGGAGCATGCCAGGCAGCAAGTCATAGACGATTCGCTTACGGCTGGATTGCTGCACGACATCGGCAAACTGATATTGGCGTCCGCCTTTAGCGCGCAGTATAAGTCGATCCTGAGTGTTGCCGCCGAAAGGAAGAAAGGTATTTGGGCCGCGGAACGTGAAGCGTTGGGGTGCACCCATGCCGAGATAGGCGGCTACCTGCTCGGTATCTGGGGATTACCTCATTCCATTGTTGAGGCGGTGGCTTGGCATCATCGGCCCTCTGAGTGTCCGGCGACGGGGTTTTCCCCGGTTTTGGCGGTGCATGCTGCCTGCTTTTACGACGCGCAAGTCCGCCCTTCGCGTCTTCTGGGCCCGGCGGTGATGGATCAAGCCTATCTCGGCCGCGTGGGATTGGAAGCTCATGAGCCGCTTTGGAAACAGACCTGTGAACAGATGAATTTGCGCAAGGAGGAAGAACATGAGTGAAAAAATTCTGTTCGTTGACGATGAACCCGCGGTGCTCGAAGGATATAAGCGCCTCCTGCACAAAGAATTCTCAATAGATACTGCCGTTGGAGGTGTGGAGGGACTGACCGCCATCGCACAACGGGGGCCATTTGCGGTCGTCATCTCCGACTTGCGCATGCCGGGAATGGATGGAGTGCAGTTCCTATCTAAGGTTCGTACGGCCTCACCCGATACGGTTCGTATGGCGCTCACGGGCTATGCCGATATCGATAGCGCCATCAACGCTGTAAACGAAGGTTCCATATTCCGATTCTTAACCAAGCCATGTCCCAAAGAGACGCTGGCCAAGGCGGTGACCGCTGGACTGATGCAGTATCGTCTCATCACCGCTGAAAAAGAATTGCTGG
>QIAS01000232.1:1447-2333 GCA_003225615.1 Acidobacteriota bacterium
CCACCGCATTCAGTCGTGCCACAAGAATTCGGCGTTACATCCAGCACATCACTAAAAAGCGGAAACTGGAAGCGCCTTGGCGTTTTGAAGTGGCGGCTATGATGTCGCAATTGGGGTGCGTCACGCTGCCTCCGGATTTGGTGGAAGCGGTTTACGCCGGCCAGAAACTCTCCCCTGAGGAGCAGGCACGGTTTGACGCCCATCCTGCGGTGGCGCGCGACCTGCTCTCCAACATCCCAAGAATGGAACCGATCGCCTGGATGATCGCGGAACAACACGGCCCTTGCTCGCCTCAGCCATTGAAAGACGCCGATTCGCAAGAAGCCATTACCCAGGGCGCACAGATGCTGAAAGTCGCGCTCGCCTACGACCAGTTAGTGAGCCAGGGACAGAGTCACCAGGAAGCCTTGCAGCATTTGCGCGACAAGTCTACCGAATTCGATCGTGCCGTTGTGGCTGACTTGGCTGATCTGCAGCGGGAAGGCGATCGCATGGAAGTGCGCGACTGTGCGATCACGGACCTGGAGAGCGGCATGATTCTGCAGAAGGAAGTGCGAACTCACACCGGATTACTGGTGGTCGCGAAAGGGCAGGAGGTTACGTATCCGCTTCTGGTCCGGCTGAGGAATTTCTGGCAACGCGGAGCTATCGGCAACAGTGTGATCGTGCTGGCTGTTCCCCGGCCTGCTTCAGCCGCGACTGCTTCCGGACACAGTTAACTCGGTAGTTTGGCAGTGTAGCAAGCCCCAGCCGGCCTGCGGACCGGCTGGGGATCAATTGCTCCCCGACAGTATCCCGACTGCCGGGTTCGTGGGTGTCTCAGCGCCGTAAGCTGGCTGAGAGCGTGCGAGTAGGGAAACTTTAGTTACAGGTCACGAAGAGAGCA
>QIAS01000232.1:2348-6509 GCA_003225615.1 Acidobacteriota bacterium
AAATACCGGTTGTGGATGCCTGAGATCGCGAACCGTTAAGCCGCCAACACTATCAAAAACTTGAGAGGGGATTTATTCCTTTCGACTCGACACAATCGTAGGCGCGGCCCGCCTGTAAGTTCTTGAACTCCTCGGTCCTGCCAGTGGGCCACTGTATGACTACGCGGTCGATCTTGTCGCGTTTTCCCACACCGAAGGTGACCGGCAGTTCTGATTGCGAAAGATAACTGGACCCACCTTTCACTACCCGTGGCTGGCTTGAGCCCTCGTGAAAAATGCGTACTACAGCTCCGATGGCATCGCGGTTCGACTTTGTGCCCACCAGACGAAAGCGGATGCTGTGGTTGCCGGAGAGTTGGTCGTTGCGATAAAGAAATGCCGGACCATTGTTGGTGGTCATGAGCACATCGAGATCGCCGTCCCGATCAAAGTCGGCATAGGCCAGGCCTCTTCCGACTTTGGGTTGTCTGAAATCGTCACCGAGTTCCGATGCGACATCGCGAAACGTTCCGTTGCCATTATTCAGAAACAATTGCGGAGGCTGGGCGTAGCCGACATTGCCACGAATGTTTCGTACCGTCTCGTCAATGTGGCCGTTGGCCACCATTAAGTCCTGCGTACCATCCAAGTCAGGATCGAAAAACACGCAGCCGAATCCCAAAGTGTTTCTGGAGGGAAATCCCATGCCCGCTCGCGTCGCGATATCTTCATAACTCCCGTTGCTTCCTGGTCGATAGAGGCCGATCATCTCGTTGTCAAAGTTGGTGATGGCTACACCGCTGACGCCCGAGTTGTCAAAGTCGGCAGTATCGATGCCCATTCCGGCGCGCGCCTTGCCTTCCGCGCTGAACGCAATGCCGGCTTCCATCGCCACATCTTTGAAGGTCCCATTGTGCAGGTTGCGATACAGCTTGTTGGGTTGCGTGTCATTGGCGACCACGAGATCGGGCCAGCCATCTTTGTCGAGCAGCGCGACGCCGAGGGATTTCGAACTGCTGTCAAAAATCCCGCTGCTCGCGGTCACATCTTCAAACCTTCCATTGCCGCGATTGTGAAACAGCCAGCAAGTCTCACCTCGATAGGCTTCGGGAGTGCAATAGGATTTGTGTTTGCCATCCAGGCTGCAGAAAACATCGTGATCCGGAGACCACTTCACATAATTGCAAACGAACAGATCGAGCAGGCCGTCGCGATCGAAATCGAACCAAAGTGCTGAAGTGCTGAAGGCCTGGCGTCCCGCAAGTCCGCTGGCGCGGGTAACGTCGATGAAAGTTCCTTTACCCGTGTTCTTGAATAACCGATTCTGCCCCACGCAGCTAATCAGAATGTCGGGATAACCGTCGTTGTTATAGTCACCGACGGCGACGCCCATGCCGTACATTTCGAGGTCGAGACCCGCTTGCCGGGTTACATCAGAAAATGTTCCGTTCCGATTGTTGCGATAGAGGCGAAGCGTGGAGTGCTGGCGCTTGTGGCCTGGCCAATCCATGCCGTTGATCAGCAGAATGTCCTGCCAGCCGTCGTTGTCATAATCCAGGAAGGCGCATCCCGAGCCCAAAGTCTCGGGCAGGAGCTTTCCGCCGTAAGCGCCGCTGTTGTGCTGGAACTGGATCCCGGCTTTTTGCGTGACGTCGACGAGCCGGAATCCAGGAGAGGAACTTTGCGCCGCAGCTGCTGCCCAGGTTTCTTCCAACCGCGAACCCGAGATTGAGACCAGCCCCGCGAGGCCCCAAAGGAAAGACCGGCGATTCACGGAACGTTCACCAAGCCATTGCGGATGGCATAAACCACGAGTTCGGCAGTCTTGTGAATGCCGAGCGCGTCCATCATGTTGGCACGGTGGACAGCAACCGTGTTGGCGCTGAGCTTGAGTTGACTGGCAATTTCCTTGTTCGATTTGCCATCGACGATCAGTTGCAGGATCTCGAGTTCTCGCGCGGTGAGCGCATAGTTTCGCTCGCCCTTCAAAGCTTCGGGACGCGAGAGCTGGGGATCCAGGACGATTTCACCAGCCACCACTTTGCGAATCGCCGTTCCCAGTTCCAGATCGACTGCGTTTTTGAGAGTGTATCCGCGGGCGCCCACATCCAGAGCCTGACGTACCAGCGTTTCCTCGGGATGCATGCTGAGCATGAGAACCGACGTATCCGGCAACATTTCGAGAATCCGTTTTGTCGCCGCCAGGCCGCTTATACCCGGCAGAGCGCAGTCCATGACAGTGACCCTCGGCCGCAGCTTCTGGGCGAGCTTGACTGCTTCCTCGCCATCACTGGCCTCGCCTACGACTACGATGTCGGGCTCATCCTCCAGCATGCGACGAAATCCGCGTCGCACCAGGGCGTGGTCGTCAACCAGCAAGACTGAAATTTTATCCCGCACTCGACTCTGCTCTTTCTTTGGGAATCACCAGGCGAACCAGAGTGCCGCCAGATGAGGGCTGGGAGAACTCCATTGTCCCGCCCAGCAACTCGGCGCGTTCCCGCATCGCCACCAGCCCAATTCCAGGCTTGGACTGCGGGTTGGCGAAACCCGAACCGTGGTCCTCCACTTCGATTTCCAAGACATCCGTCAGGAAACGCAGACGCACCCAAGCCTCCCGCGCGCCGGAATGCCGGGTGACGTTGTTCAAGGCTTCCTGGACCACACGATAAATATGAATTCCGGCGCTGCCATCCACGGGGAAGGGAGTTCCTGATTTCTCATAGGATATGCTAACCCCGGTTTGCCTTTCCACCGTTGGGATATACCAGTCGAGAGTGCTCTCCAGGCCTGATTCGTCGAGCATCACGGGATGCAACGCCTGCGACAGGGTGCGTACGTTATCGAGTGTGCTTTGCGCAATCTCGCAAACCTCGCGCAGCTCGCTGCGCAATGGGGAGCCTTCGGGGGCATGATTTCCCGCCCGGCTCAGCATGGAGCCAATGGCAGTCAGAATCTGTCCGAATTCATCGTGCAATTCGCGGGAGATGTAGCGCAGCGTGGACTCCTGGGTTGAAATCAGCTTCTGAGCGAGTTCGCTGCGCTGCTCGGAAAGGGCTGCCAATCGCGCGAACAGCTGGCGGTTCGAACGGATTAAGTACAGGCTGGTCAGCAGAATCGCCGTGAGTATCGCGACCAGGAAAACGTAAACCTGACGCTGGACCCGGTCATAAATTTCCCCGATGCGCTGGGCTGCTTGCTCTTCGCTTTCATTATTTTGCACCAGCAACCGCGCTACTGCCGTGCTCAAAGCCGCCTGGCGCGCTTGCAGCGTGAGGCGGATTTGTGCCCGCGCTTCGTCCGCCTTGCCGGCTTGAGCGAACGCAAACATGCGGTCCACGGCGTCCCAGAACTGCGCCAGAGAAGTTCCCAGAAATTGCCGCTGCTCGGGAGTGCGATGGGTCACGCTGACCTGCTCTTCCAGCCGGAGCGCGTCGTCCAGGTCGGCACGGATGCGCTGGAATTGTGCGGACCACGCGGTCAGGGGGTAAGGCTCATCGTTGTCCAGCATGTCGCGCATCCCCAGCGCGAGTGAGTTCAAATCGTTCTGGATTCGCAAGAGCTGGAGAGAATCCTTGCGGTTGCGCCCAGCGAGATCATTTTGCAGCGCGCGCAGGCCGGAGATCTGCAGAGTGATGTACCAGGAATACGCCACCACCGCCGCCAGCGTAATGATCAGGCCGAGAATCAGCGCTGGCGTCGGCGAGCGGCCAGGCGTGAGCGAACGGAGCACCTCCTGAGGATAAACCGTTTCAGATTGGTTGTAACTTCCAGCGTCCGCGCCGGAACAGCACGATACTGACGGCGGCGACGGCTCCTTCCGCAATGACAATTGACCAGAAGACGCCGTTCGAATGCAATCCAGTCGGTATCGCCAGCCAGTAAGCCAGCGGAATTTCGAGGAACCAGAAACCGAACAGATTGACGATCGTTGGCGTGAGTGTATCTCCAGCTCCGTTGAACGCCTGGAGCATCACCATGCCATAGGCATAGCCGATGTTGCCGTAACTGACGATGCGCAAGCACGCTGCAGCCAGCGGCACAACGGAAGGGTCGTGCGTGAAAAGGCGAACGATGGGCTCGGCGAAGATCACGAAGAACACTCCAAGGGATCCCAGGAAAATCATGTTGTAAAGGCCGGTGCGCCACACCGAGGTTTCGGCGCGCTCCGGTTGCTTCGCC
>QIAS01000233.1 GCA_003225615.1 Acidobacteriota bacterium
GATAACTGTGGCTCCGTAATAAATGTTGCGACGCACTGCCGCGCGCATTTGCTCGGGGCTGTCTACGTCGATGTATTCGTCGTGCCACCATGTCCCGCGCTCCGGGGCGGCGCCAGGATTCTGTCCCCCAAAAGGGGTGATAATCTTTCCGGCATTGAGCATGGTGGGACCTGGGAACCAGCCGCGTTCGATCGCGCGGCGCACCTCAGTATCCGCATACTCGGCGGCGTTGCCTACATCGCGGATCATTGTGAACCCGGCCGCAAGCAACGCCCCGGCATTACGAATCCCGCGAAGGGTGCGCTCCGCCGTACTCTGATTCAGTCGAAGACCTTCCCATACCGAGCCTTGTGCCGGCGCCGGCGGAAAATCCATGGTGATGTGCTGGTGGGCATCGCCCAGCCCTGGCAGGACCCACGCATCAGAAAGTTCAATGACCTGGACGCCTGCAGCAACCCGGAGGTTATCGCCTATTGCCGCGATCTTTCCCGCACGGACCAGGATCGACTGGTGTTCTAAGACGGTGTTACTTGCCGGGTCGATGAGGTGACCCGCGTGAATGAGCGCGTCCTGGGCGGCGCACATCGTGGCAAGTAGTGCCACAGCCCAAAGCACAAGAAAGGTTCGAATACCTAGTTGCTCAGCTAGCCCAATCGGCATTGTTCCTTGCTGCGGGATCGGCAGCGACCGCTCCGGCTCCTCCGCGTTTAATCAAGTACAGCCAGTGCACGAACCGGCGCGCCATCGATTCCCTCAATCTTCAGTGGAAGCCCAATAAACTGGAATTTCTTCCCGACCAGTTTGTCGAGATTGGTAAGACCCTCAATGATCGGGATATGGCGCCGCAGCAATATTTTGTGAACCGGCCACGCCTGCTTCTGGTTTGCCGGGTCCATCCAGTGCTCGCGCGCGCCGCGTTTATGGTCCTCCAAGCCCGGCGTGTTGCTGCCCACGCATCGTACCCCATGCTTTACTAGCCATTCGGCGGCCTCTTCAGTGACGAAGGATTGCGAAAACATGGCGCCTGGCTTGGGCTTGGCATAGGTGAACAGGAAGAGCACGGCGTCCCCGGGGCGGATGTCGTATTTCTCAAGGTCGGCTGGCGTGATGCCTTCCTCGTCCGACTTAGCACGAACGTTCACAACGACGCCCGGAACAATCAAGTGATCCAGTGGAGCCTCATTGACCGGCCAACCATCGGGATCGGCATGCGCCCCGGCGTCCATGTGGGTACCAATCTGACTGGAGAGGCAAATCCGTGTTGACCGGCCGGTTGTCTTTTGGAAAGTCATCTCGGGACTCATCGAGACTTCGTCTATCCCGAAAGCCTTCATCGCCGCATCACCGATCGAGTCTTCGACCATCCCGACACGGATCGTGTCCGTGAGGTCAATGATGGTAGGCGACGCTTTCTGACTGTTAGCGTTCGCGACGGCGCTTACCATCAGCAGGAACAGGAAACGAACAATTTGTCGCCGCATGGCACTCATTGCTTCGGACAGAATAAGGATTTGAATTCCGTACCGTCCGGTACTGGATCGAACCGCCGGGGGGCCGCACATTCACATGTCCGCTGACGGGTTCATTCAGAATGAAACCCGCGCCGACAACTGGAACGCTCTAGGCCCCCCGACGCCGAGCACACCAGGCGTGGAAGTCGGTAAGCCAACCGACGACGAATTCGCATCCCCCACAATTCCAGACACGCCGAACCCGGCATGCCCGCTGTTCGAGATGAAGTTGGGAGAGTTGAGGAGGTTGAACACCTCACCCTGCAAGCGAAGCCGGAAGCGCTCGCCGAGCGCAATCGTCCGGCTGAGCCGCAGGTCTGTGGAGCGAAAGTTCAGATCATTCGGCGTCAGCTGCCGGTTGATGAGAGGCAACCCCTGGCTTGCACGATAAGCATTGATATGGGCCAACAACGTGGACTGCGATGCACGGTTACCATCGTTGCGGGTAATTCCCGCCGGACGGAGCGGGGTAATCCCATCGGACTGGGTGCCCGCAGTAATGTCATAAGGCAGTGGCGTGTTGTAGCTCGAAATCAGGGCTATCTCCCATCCGTTGCCGAAAAACGGAGGCAAGTGACTCGGGTCGACGATCGCGCTGAAGATGAAGCGATGCCGCTGGTCAGTGACGGCCGCTCCCTGGTCTGCCTGGTAATTGAACGGATTGGTGAGGTTGTCTCCACCTGAACCCACGGTTTCGTTGTACAAGTTTTCGGCTTTCGACAACGTGTAGGACGTGTTGAACTGGAACCGTTGTGCCAGGGTCTTGTTCAACGCGATGATGAAAGCGTTGTACTTCAAGGTATCGCCGTTACTGATCCAGGTGGTCGCCCCGAACTGACTGCAAACCGCCATTCCGAACTGCTGGCACAGAGGCGCTGCCGGCACGGCTATGTTGAACGACGGATCAACATTGCTGTCTCGTGAAAGGATGCCCTTGAGACCCAGTGAGTGGACGCCGTCCGCGCTCAGCACGAAACCCTTGCCGAGGTCCCATTGAAAGCCACCAGACCAGTACTGCACGTAGGGCGTGCGCAAATTGTTGTCGAGCGCACCCAACGGGTCCTGGGGAGGACCGAAGAACTGGTCGTGAGCCTGTTGCGGAGTCATCCCTGGGAACGGATTAGCGATGTTAATGGCGCCGGGATCGAAGAAGACACGGAAGCCGATATTCCTCCCATCAAATCCGCGCTCCACGATGCCATCCAGCAGGTTGATGTTCGCGTAGTAGATGCCATAACCACCACGGATGACGAACTTGCCTTTCTTGAACGGATCGTAGGCGAAACCAATGCGTGGCGAGAAGTTCTTCTTATTGGAATGGCGGCTGCCCGGAGGCGCGAGCAATCCTAGAATCCCGTCAAAGTTCTTATTATTTTCATTGCTGAAGTAATCCCATCTCAGCCCCACATTAAGCGTCAGATTGGGAAGTACCTTCCAATCATCGTGCACGTAGAAACCGAGAATCTGGCTGGTAAGATCTCCCATTTCGCATCCCGGCGTATTGCATGCGCTCTGCACCAACAGGTCGGCGTTGGGAGCGTCCAGGGGCGCATCGGTGAAGAAAATGAACTGGCCATGGGTGGCAAAGTCGATGAAAGCCGAGCCGTTGACGTGGTGATATTCGCCGCCCAACTTGATGCTGTGGTTGCCCTTGGACCAAACGAAGTCATCGCGAACCTGCGAGCGAACTTCAGTCGTGCCTTGGGGGTCGCCG
>QIAS01000234.1 GCA_003225615.1 Acidobacteriota bacterium
AAAAGGCTATGTCACGACGGTGAGTGATCCCGAGCACCGCCCTACAGTAATGGACCTGCTGCGTGGCGTAGGTGCGCGCGTCTATCCTGTTGGCCGCCTCGACTATGCGAGTGAAGGATTACTGTTGCTCACGAATGATGGCGATCTTGCCCATCGCCTGATGAAGGCGGCCTCACACATTCCTAAGACTTATGTAGTCAAGGTAAGCGGAAAACCCCAGGAAGAAGGCATTGCGCGCCTGCGCTCCGGACTTTCGATTTCCACTGACGATCGCAAACGAGTAAAAACGGCTCCGGCGAAGGTTCGCCTCATTCGCGACGCGGAGAATCCCTGGTATGAAATTACGCTGATCGAAGGGAAAAACCGGCAGATCCGCCGCATGTTCGAGGAAATCGGACACCACGTGGAAAAGATCCGTCGCGTCCGTTACGGTCCGTTAGCGCTCGACGTCGAGCCTGGAAGGTATCGTTCCCTCACTCTAGAAGAGATTGCACGCCTGAAAGGCGGACCAGCAGCCCAGTCCAGCCCTTCTCCCAGAAGCAAGAAGAGCGCCTGATAGGAACGACACACACCACTTTTCCTAGTTACTACTTACTAGCTACCAGCTACTAGCCACCAACTACTAGCCACCAGCTACTACCCGCTAGCTATTCACCATGGGCAATCTTGCCGCTCCATACAAGCCCGCATCGCTGCCCAGCAGAGCGCGCGTAATGATCGTCTTGCGTCCCGTCCCCGGCTCCACTTTGGCGGACGCGCCGGTCTCTGCCCCAAGCGGGTCCGCCGGAGCCGTGGCCGCGTACACCATGCAGCGCGAGCGCAATTCTTCAAAAATAGTCGGGGAAAACGCTTCCCAGGCGCTCGAGACCCCGCCGCCAACCACATACATCGGCAGATTCAGCGTGTTTACCAAGGTGGCAAGCACAATGCCCAGGGCGCGCCCCACACGGCGGAAGATGCGCCGCGCTTCCTCATCTCCCTGAATGGCCAGGTTGTAAACAGCCTTGGCGCTGAACTCCGCATCAGAATTTGCCGCCCGCGCCAGGCCCGGCGCTTCTCCGTTGGCAATCGCTTCCCGCGCCATGCGGACCACTGCGGTGGCAGAGGCATACTGCTCCGCGCAGCCCCGGTTGCCGCACCCACAGAGTTGTCCTTCCGGCTCAACCGTGATGTGTCCGAACTCGCCCGCCATGCCGTTCATGCCGTGCCATATGCGCCCGCCTAGCACGATGCCGCCACCCACGCCCGTGCCCAGCGTCAGCATCGCCATGTCTGCCACATCGCGCGCCGCCCCCAGCCACTTCTCGCCGAAGGCTGCCGAGTTCGCATCGTTCTCCAGGATGACTCGCGTGCCCAACTTCTTTTCGATCTCTGCGCGGACTGGCGAATCCGACCAGCCCGGCAGGTTGGGCGACTCGCGAACCATGCCAGTCTGAATGTCAATAATCCCCGGCACGCCGATACCGGTCCCCAAGAGCGTTCCGCGATCATGGTACTTGGCCGAGAGGTGGCGTATAGCCTCACACATATCGCTAATCACGCGTTCGCGGCCTAAAGTGACTCGCGTTCCGAGCGTGACTTTCTCGAGCAGACACCCCTGCTCATCGACAGCCGCAATGCGCAGGTTAGTGCCCCCGAGATCGACTCCGATGGCAAAATTGGGCATAAAAAGAAGGAGCTTAGCCTAACACGGGCGTTCCAATTGTTGATTTTTGATTGTTGATTGTTGATTTCAAAAACAAGAAACAGAGGCCGCACGGGTTTCATTCAACAATCAAAAATCAATAATCAACAATTTACTTCTGGCATTTCCGGCAGTAATGGCTGCTTCTTCCCGCGATGACTATCCGCTTGATGGGCGTCCTGCACACCAGGCAGCGTTCGCCCTCCCGCCCGTAAACCCGGTGCTGCAACTGGAAGAAACCTTCTTCCCCATCGGCATCGACATAATCCGATATAGAAGATCCTCCCAGTGCAATCGCTTCCTGCAGAACTTCACGAATCGAAGCATACAGCCGCTTCAGCTGCTCTCTGGTGAGCGTTGCAGCCCGCCGCCGCGGCCGAACCCCCGCCCGGAACAGCGACTCATCTGCATAAATATTTCCCACCCCGCGCAGCAGTTTCTGGTTCAGCAGAGCGCTTTTCATCGGAGTCTTGCGCCCGCGAAAAAGTTCTATGAACCGCTCCACCTCGATATCCAGCGGCTCTGTTCCCGCAGCAACAAAATCACCATTTCGAGCCACGCTTAGCCGCCCAAAACGCCGTGGATCCACGAACCGCAGTTCTCTCCCGGAAGCCAGCTTCACTACGGCATGGGTATGTTTTTCAAACTCAGCAGAAGGGGAACACACAAGCAAGCGTCCGGTCATGCCCAGGTGAACAATCCACTGAGCTTTACCTGGCACAGCACCAGCCGGTGAAGTGCCACCCCCGGCGTGGGGACGGGCGCCCCTGTCCGCCCGTGCCGGGCGAAGCCCGGCTGTTCTCTCTCCACGAGCAGCTCTGGAAGCAATCTTCCCGTCCACTTCCAAATCAAACACAATGTGCTTCCCCACGCGCCGGACGCAGGCAATACGCCTCGCCTCCAGCGTCGCCGCGATCTCCGCCGCAGCAGACTTCAAAGGCTCAGGCTTCGACCCCAGCCACACCGACTCAATTACATCACCAGTGACGCGCCCGTTGAGTCCGCGCGCAATTGTCTCGACTTCAGGAAGCTCAGGCA
>QIAS01000235.1:0-2446 GCA_003225615.1 Acidobacteriota bacterium
CACTCCAAACACCTGCTCATGCAGATCCAGCCCGCGCACCAATTGTTCCCGCGCATCTTCCGGATGCCGGAAGCGATTTTGCGGCAACGGCAACCCCGGTGACGACACCGCGCCCATGTTTGTGTCGCACACCAAAGGCAAAATGGGATGGTAAAAAGGCGAAGTCGAAATCTCTATCCCGCCGCGCTCCGCCGCTGCCGCATGCGCCGGCAAAACCTTAGCCAGCAACTCCCCCTCGCGCGCGATAACAAAACGCTGCTCCTCGGCAGAGTAGTTGCGCCCCTTCTTGATGAGCGCCGCCACCTCCGGCTCATCCAGAAAAAATTCGTCGAACCACGCAATCTGCGACAGCACCTGCAGATCGGTAAAATCCTGTGGCTGAAAATATTTGTCCGCCCGCTCTGGAGAATCCCCCGTAGCCCGAAAACGTTCCCACAGCTCAAGGTAACGAGGGTACCGCCCAATCATGTTGACGGGGTTAGCCTGAAACAGGTACTGCAAGGCAAAGCGCCGTTCATCGGCACTCAAATCCTTGGCCGGCTTCGCCGCAACTTGCAGAAACGGGTNNNNCCTTAATCTGGGTTATGAGAGAAGGAACAAGATTGAAGGTTTGGTGGACGTCCGGAAACTCATCCAGCAGCTTGACCATGCCGTAATAGTCTTTGAGCGCGTGCAGCCGAACCCAGGGCAGGCGGTATTGGCCTGTGACCAGGTCTTTATAGAATGGCTGGTGCTGGTGCCAGAGCACGATCACGCGCAGAGTGGGCATCAGCCGCAAGCCCTTTCAAGCCAAGACGTCATAGCAGCGCCGGAAAGAATAGTATGGCATACGCCCAGCAAACCACTCTGCACTTAGGTACACTCTAAAACGACCATGAGCCCGCAACAGACCACTTCCGAACTGGCACGCCCCCGCTACGACGTCACCCGCTTCACCCCGGAAGATTTCTATCTCTTCAACGAAGGCAGTCACTACCGCATTTACGACAAGCTAGGCGCCCACGAGATAGAGGCCGGCGGTGAGAAAGGCACGCAATTCGCCGTCTGGGCCCCCAACGCGCGCGAGGTATACGTCATCGGAAGCTTCAACGGCTGGGATCACCGCGCCCACCCGCTGCATCCCCTGGGAAGTTCGGGAATCTGGGAAGGTTTTATACCCGGGGTAGGCAAAGGCGCACTCTACAAGTTTTACATCGTCTCCCACCACCACGGACACCGCGTCGACAAGGCCGACCCCGTCGCGCTCTTCAATGAAAAGCCGCCCCGCACCGCCTCCGTCGTCTGGGACCTCGATTACGAATGGAAAGACCAGGACTGGATGCGCGAGCGCCACAAGCGCAACTCACTACACTCTCCGATATCGATCTACGAAGTCCACATCGGCTCCTGGATGCGCGTTCCTGAAGAACACAATCGCCCCTTAACTTATCGCGAAATGGCCCCGCGCCTGGCGGACTACGTCAAACGCATGTACTTCACGCACGTTGAATTCCTGCCCATCATGGAGCACCCCTTCTACGCGTCCTGGGGATACCAGACCACCGGCTACTTCGCACCCACCGCGCGTTACGGAACGCCGCAGGATTTCATGTATCTGGTGGACTACCTGCACCAGCACGGCATAGGCGTCATCCTCGACTGGGTGCCTTCGCACTTCCCTTCCGACGCCCACGGGCTCGCCTATTTCGACGGCACGCATCTTTTCGAGCATTCCGACTCGCGCCAGGGATTCCATCCTGACTGGAAGACCCAAATCTTCAACTACGGCCGCAACGAAGTTCGCAGTTTCCTGCTCTAGAGCGCCATGTTCTGGCTCGACAAATATCACGCCGACGGCCTGCGTGTAGACGCCGTCGCCTCCATGCTCTACCTCGACTATTCCCGCAAACGAGGCGAATGGATTCCCAACAAATACGGTCGACTTCCTCCGACGCTTCAACGAAGAAGCCTACAAAGAGCATCCGGACATTCAGACCTATGCCGAGGAGTCGACTGCCTACCCCATGGTCTCCAAGCCCGTCTATCTCGGCGGCCTGGGCTTCGGCTTGAAGTGGGACATGGGCTGGATGCACGACACGCTCATGTATTTTTCGCGTGATCCCATTCACCGCAAGTTCCACCACAACCTGCTCACCTTCAGGATGATCTACTCTTTCCACGAAAACTTCGTGCTCCCGCTCTCGCACGACGAGGTCGTACATGGCAAAGGTTCACTCATTGGCAAAATGCCCGGCGACGAGTGGCAGAAATTCGCCAACCTCCGCATCCTCTTCGGATACATGTTCGCCCAACCCGGCAAAAAATTAATCTTCATGGGAGACGAATTCGGCCAGGTCCGCGAGTGGTCCCACGACATGAGCCTGGAGTGGCACGTCCTGCAATACCCCGTGCATCGCGGAGTTCAGGCCTGGATCGAACAGGATAATCGTCTTTACCGCAGCGAGCC
>QIAS01000235.1:2457-8671 GCA_003225615.1 Acidobacteriota bacterium
TCGAGTGGGTGGATTGCAACGACGCCCAAACCAGCGTGATTTCTCTGCTGCGAAAAGGCCAGTCCCCGGAAGACGTCATTCTCGGTGTCTTCAACTTCACTCCGGTGCCGCGCGTGGCCTATCAGGTAGGAGTTCCTGCAGGTGGTTATTGGCGGGAGTTGCTGAACAGCGACGCCAAGGAATACGGAGGCAGCGGAATGGGAAACCTGGGCGGCGTCGAAGCCAAAGCCGAACCAAAGCACGGCCGGCCCTATTCGCTGCCCCTTACGCTGCCCCCGCTGGGAGCCCTCTTCTTCAAGAGATAGTTATCGCTCTACGCGTGAGAGGTGCCGTCTTAGTCCTCCGCTCTTTGCAAGGGTACCCACGGAGTCTCTGCTCTGCGAACCAACACTCACAGACCCAAACTGTTATGCGTAAATGATCTCTGATTTCTTGCCGCCCCACACATAACGCGAGAGAATGCGAATTCAGCCATAGCGGACCTGGCACCGGCCACTTCCATGAACTCACCAGTTACCGTCCGAGATCCCCACTCCAACTCGATCCCGAGCCCGCAGGAGTTCGCTACCCATGCCCCTCTTGCTACAGGCCTGCTGATTGCACTCTCCGGAACTAAATTAGCAATTCACCTTCTGCTAGCAGGCCGCTACGGATATTTTCGCGACGAGCTGTATTTTCTCGACTGCGCCCGACACCCGTCCTGGGGCTACGTGGATCATGCCCCGCTGATCGCGCTGTATTCCCGCATTGCGCTGCTATTTGGAAGTTCGCTGTTTGCCGTTCGTGCAATACCGGCTATCGCGGGAGCATTGTTAATCGCGTTAACCATGGTGATCGCCTGGCGCCTGGGAGCAGGGCGCTATGCCCAGGCACTCGCCGGCCTGACCGTCCTGGTCTCAACCGAGTGTCTGGCAGGCTACAGCATCCTCAGCATGGGCGCATTCGAACCCTTGTATTGGATGGGTTGCATCTCCGTGCTCATCCGGATTATCCAAACCGGAAACTCGCGGCTCTGGCTGTGGTTCGGCGTGCTCGCCGGAATCGGCTTGATGAACAAACACTCCACCGCATTTTTCGGAGCCGCGGTGGTCATCGGCCTCTTGCTCAGTCCTCAAAGAAAAGAATTCACGAAACCGTGGATCTGGATTGGCGGCCTGATCGCATTGCTCATCTTTTCTCCCAATCTGATCTGGCAAATTCACCATCACTTTCCGACCCTCGAAGATCTGCACAACGTGCAAACCAGCGGCAAAAATGTCGTTCTGCCGCCGCTCGCATTCATTCGCCAGCAGATCATGATGATGCATCCCATTCTGTTTCCCATTTGGCTCTTTGGATTGTGGTTCTTTCTTGTAGGACGCGGAAGAAAATATACTGCGCTGGGCTGGACGTATCTTGCGCTGCTGGCCATGTTCATCGTTCTACACGGCAAAGATTACTACCTCGCCCCCGCCTACCCGATGTTGCTGGCAGGCGGAGCGGTAGCGATCGAGGATTGGCTGGATCGCGACCCGCTTACATCCGGAAAAATCTGGCCCAAAGCGGCCATCGCGTCCATCCTGCTGGTCGCCGGCATAATCACCGCGCCGCTCGTGCTCCCCTTACTTTCGCCGGAAAAATACATTGCCTACGAGCACACGTTGCACGTCGTCCCCCAAAAAACGGAAGTCCATCACGACGGTCCTCTCCCGCAAGAATGGGGAGACCAGTTCGGCTGGCCGGAATTGGTCGCGGAAGTAGCCCAAATCTACAATTCGCTGCCGCCCGAAGACCGCGCCCGAACCGCCATCCTCACCGGCAACTACGGCGAAGCCGGAGCCATTAACCTCTTTGGCCCCACGTACGGCCTTCCTCGAGCTATCAGCGGCCATCAGACATATTATTTTTGGGGCACAAATGGATTCTCCGGCGACAATCTGATCACCATCCAGTACGGACCAAAATATCTAGCCAAAATCTGCAGCTCAGTCGAAAAGGTCGGCGAGCATTCCAGTCTCTGGGGAATGGCCGAGGAAAACCATGCTCTCTACCTCTGCCGCGGCCTCAAGCAACCGCTGTCGCAAATCTGGGACGACCAGAAGCACTGGAATTGATGAAATACACTGGGGCGCGCCCCGCCCTTGCTTGAGAATCTTCCCTGCTAGTGCGTGCTAGACTTCATTTAGATCAAACACGCCGTTCCCATGCGGATTCTTACCCGCTACATCCTCCGCGAAGTCGCCTCCCACGCCGCGATCGGCGCCGCAGTATTCACGTTCGTCCTCTTCACCCGCGACCTCGGCCGCATCCTTGAACTAGTCGTCCGCAACAGCGCCCCTATCCCCAGCGTCGCGGAGATCTTCTTCTTCACCGTACCCGTAGCCCTCACCTACACCATCCCGATGGGTGTGCTCGTTGGGATTCTTATCGGCCTAAGCCGCCTCGCCGCTGACAGCGAAATCACGGCCATGCGCGCCAGCGGCATCGGGGTCTGGTCCTTCCTCCGCATCATCTCGGTTTTCGTTCTGGCCGCCTGGTTCTTCGCGCTGGTCAACGGCCTCTATGTCGCTCCCCGGTCCCAAGCCGCTCTCGCTCATCTGCAAAATCGCCTCAAAGGCTCGCAGGTCTCTTTTGAAGTTCAGCCCCGAGTCTTCTATGAAGGTTTTCCCAACATCGTCCTGTATGTGCAGGACGTGAAGAGTGCCTCAGGAGCGGCCATCTGGAAGGGAGTCTTCTTCGCCGATATCAGCACCCCGGCATCGCCGCGCATCACGCTCGCGCAAGAAGGAATCCTGCTCAGCGAGCGCCCGGATATGCTCCACCTTCACCTGAAAAACGGCTCCACCCACGAGACCGATCCGAAATTGCCCGACCACTACCAAATTTCGACTTTCCAGGAAACCGACATCCCCATCACGGTTCCCAGCGCCGAAAACAAAGCGGAGCACGAGCCGCCCACTATGGGCGAATTGAGCACTTACGATCTCTGGCGCCAACAGTCGAAGGTCGATCCCATCACCGCTCGCTGGTACATGATCGAGTTCAACCGCCGTTACGCGCTCTCCACCGCATGCGTCGTGCTCGCCCTGGTCGGCATTCCCCTCGGACTCTCTTCGAAAAAAGGCGGCAAGTCCACCGGCTTTGTCTTAACCATCCTGCTCGTCTTCGGTTATTACTCGGCTTCGCTGATCGGTGTCTCACTCGCACGTCAAGGCAAGGTCTCACCCGCCGTCGGAGTGTGGCTCGCCAACCTCATCTTCCTTTTCGCAGGCGCTCTGCTGCTCTGGCAGGCCGAGCGCCACCCCATTGAAATTGTTTCGCTCCGCGGCTGGTGGCGGCGTCTCCGCGAAACTCTACAAAGAGGAGGCGCAATTCTCACCATCGCCCCCAAGCGCGAGGACGCTTTCGAGCGCGCTGCCTCCCGCCGCCGCGTGATTTTTGCGCAATTTCCCACCATCCTCGATGACTACATCCTTCGCGACTTCGCCGTCTATCTCGGCATGATTGTGGGCACTTTCCTCATGCTTCTGCTGGTCTTCACTTTGTTTGAACTACTCGGCGATATCCTGCGCAACCAGATCTCCCCCTGGACGGTGGGCGAGTACCTGCTCAATGTTTCGCCCTATTTCCTGTACTACCCGGTCGCGCCACTGGGCGTGCTGCTGGCCGTGCTAATCACATTCGGCATCATGCAACGCTCCAACGAAATCACGGTAATCAAGGCCACGGGCACGAGCATTTACCGCATCACCGTGCCGGTCATGCTCGCCGCGGCGGTTATGTCCGGGGCGCTGTTCTTTTCCGACCAGTTTTATTTACCTCGCACGAACAAACGCCAGGATGCGCTCCGCAACCGCATCAAGGGCAAACCGCCGCAAACCTATCTACAGCCCGACCGAAAGTGGATCTTCGGCCAGCACTCCGATATTTACTACTACCAATTCTTCGACCCCGATCGCGACCAGTTCGGCAACATTTCCGTTTTTCAGTTTGACCCGCACACCTTCTCCATCACCCGGCGCGTTTACGCGGAACGGGCCCACTGGGCCGATAAGCTACAGCGCTGGGTCTACGAACAAGGGTGGGAGCGTCAACTGCGCGGCGCTGCCATCCAGGACTACCACCAGTTCGACGTGACCACGCTGCCGCAACTCAGCGAGCCGCCTACCTATTCGGAGATGAATTACGAAGAGCTGCGTCGTTACATCCACGATCTGCAGCAAAGTGGTTTCGATGTAGTAAGACTAAGAGTCCAGCTCCAGAAAAAATTCGCCTACCCCTTCATCACCTTTGTGATGGCGATCCTCGCCATCCCATTCGCGCTCTCCGCCGGCCGTCGCGGTGCCCTCACCGGCGTCGCCGTAGCCGTTGGCATCGCCGTCATCTATTGGACGGTCTCCGGACTCTTCGAAGCCATGGGAAACCTCAGCCAACTCCCTCCTGCACTCGCCGCTTGGTCCCCCGACGTAATCTTTGGCCTGATAGGTGGATATTTGATCCTGAAAGTGCCTACTTAGAAGAGACAAAGAAGAGAGCACAGATGAGAAGGTCAAATCGACTATTGTGAGAACTGGCGCGACGCCGGTCGTGGCAAGCGTTTCGGATTTTCATTCAACAATCAAAAATCGACAATCAACAATTTCATTTCACCGCGATCCCCACTGGCCGGGACGCCGACGGCGCCGCGGCCAAAGGCCCCAAAACTCCGGACTGTGTTACCAGGTGGAAGCCCGAAATCGAGTCGCCGCCACTATTCGCCACGTAAAGATAATTTCCCGCAGGATGAATAGCCACAAACACCGGCGCTGTGCCGGTAGAGACCGCGCCGCTACTCATTGCGGTCAATACTCCTGTGCTCGGGGTAATGCGGTACCCTGAAAGCTGATTGGAATCGCGGTCGGTGGCATAAAGAAAATTTCCTGCAGGGTCTACTGCCAACGACCCCGGCGCCAGCCCGGCCGACACTACCGTTTCCGAAGTCAGGCTGCCAGGCGCTATGGTCGCGCATCCTGGCACCGCGCCGCTGCAAATGGTGAATGCGCTTATGTTGTTCGACCCTTGATTGGCGACGTAAAGATAGCTGCCATTCGGAGTCACCGTCACTGCTGCGGGCGCCGTTCCGGCAGCGAACGGAGACCCGGCCACAGCCGTCAATGCTCCTGTCCCGGCGTCAACCGCAAAAACTGATACCGTGTTCTGACCCGCGTTGGCTACAAATACAAAACTTCCCGACGGTGTCACCGCTACTGAACTCGGAGTGGCAGCCGGCGCGCCAGGAACAGACGTCACCACCGCAAATGCCCCAACT
Organism: Acidobacteriota bacterium; assembly: GCA_003225615.1. Taxonomy (GTDB): domain Bacteria; phylum Acidobacteriota; class Terriglobia; order Terriglobales; family Acidobacteriaceae; genus QIAS01. The sequence continues at coordinate 7,745 of QIAS01000235.1, forward strand.
TGCGTCAAAGCCGCATTCGCTCCGATCGAGAACACCGACACGGTGTCAGACCCCTGGTTCGCCACGAAAAGAAAGTGACCACCATGATCAATAGCCAGCGCAACCGGATTGACGCCGGTACCCGGATTGCTCCCCACCGGTGAAAGCCTTCCATCCGACTTCACCGAATAAGCCGTGATGCTGCCCGGTCCGCCGCCATTGGTAGCATTGGCCACGTAGGCAAAATTCCCGCTCGGATCCAGCACAATCGCTGTCGGAATACTGTTCGCCGCCACCGGCGCCGCCGTGTTGATCTGCGTCAGCACCCCGGTATTCAAATTAATGCCATACGAGTTCACATCGGTAGCCCCCTGGCTGATGACCAGCAGAAGACCTGCGGGTCGCGACGAGCCTCCACAGCTCATCACCAAACCGCTCAACCCGATCACTACCAGTAATGCTATTAGTCCGCGGAACTTGATCGACATTCTTTCTTCCTGCCCCTCCTGGCCGCCTCCTCATGAAGAGACGCCCTCGCCCGCGCAAATTTGCGTCAATGATTACCCCATTTGTGTATCAGGAAATGCCAACGAAGAGCAAACCTCTGAAGCTCAACCAACCGGAATCCGCTCAACCTTCATGAGCCCACGTTCGTTGATCAGAACGAGACCGCGAAGTCGACAAAGATAGCCTGCCCGACTAAAATCTTCACTTCTCTTTCCCAGTTGGCACCGGAATACCGACCACACTTTGCGCTACCGATGAAGAAGTTTTTCTAGGAAGTCGTATCTCCACCATCAGCCCGCCCTCGTCACGATTCACCGCCCGCACTGTCCCACCATGTAACCGCAGAGTCCGCTCCGTAATCGCCAGTCCCAATCCAACACCTCCCGTTTGCCGGTTGCGCGCGTCATCCAGCCGGTAAAAAGGTTGAAAGAGTTTTTCCAA
>QIAS01000236.1:0-435 GCA_003225615.1 Acidobacteriota bacterium
CGTTCGTGTTCGTCACCCATGACCAGGAAGAAGCCATGGTGATGTCGGACCGGATCGCGCTGTTGCGCTGCGGCGAATTGGAGCAGATTGCCACGCCGCGGGAGATCTATAGCAGGCCGGCCACGGCCTACACAGCACAGTTCATTGGACACACCAACTTGCTGCGAGCGGAAGTAAGAGACGGAGTTGCGCATTGCTATTCAATGTCCTGGCCAGTGCAATTGCGCGATGGTCCAACTTTGTTTTCGTTGCGTCCGGAAAAGATCAGGTTGGCAGGGACATCAGCCAATCCACATGACGCCGTACGTATTCGGGGGAAACTCCGCCACCTTGCCTTCCATGGAGCTACCGACCTTCTGATGATCGACGGCGCCGACGGCCTTATGCTCTGCATGAGAACTGGAAGCCAGGGAACTGTCACCGGAGAATTGGAAG
>QIAS01000236.1:552-3380 GCA_003225615.1 Acidobacteriota bacterium
TGTTGCTGCCCTACTTGCTCATGTTCTGCTACAGCTTCTGGTCGGTATCCGCCTCACAGAACATTGTGCACGCCTGGACGCTGGACAATTACCGCGAACTGCTGCGCGTGGATGTGTACCGGCAGACGCTCTTTCGCTCCATGTGGATTGCCGCGCGCGTGATGATCTTCTCTCTGCTGCTTGGATATCCCCTCGCATACTATCTGGTTTTTCATGCCGGCAAACGGAAAGATTTGTTCTACCAATTGGTCATTATTCCGTTGTGGGTCAGCTACCTGGTCCGCGCGTATGCGTGGAAAACTATTTTGGGCAGCGATGGAGTTCTTAATACGCTTTTACAGTACGTTCACCTGACCCGCCATCCACTGGAATTTCTCCTTTATAGTCCATTTGCCGTTGTGCTGACGCTAACCCACATTTACACACCTTTTACTTTTCTGCCGGTCTATGCGTCTCTGGAGCACATCCCGGGCAGTTTAGTGGAAGCCTCGCACGATCTGGGAGCTTCGCCCTGGCAAACCTTCTGGCGCGTCATTTTTCCCCTTTCGATTCCGGGAGTGCTGGCAGGGGCGACCTTTGCTTTCGTACTCAGCTTGGGAGATTTTCTAGCCCCCCTGTTGCTCGGTGGCCCAAGTGGCATCATGATTTCCAACATCGTCGTGAGCCTCTTTGGCGCCGCTTACAATTGGCCGCTGGGTGCCGCCATTTCTCTCTGCATGCTGGTATTGGTTGTGGCTCTGCTCTTCGCATCCGAGCGGCTGGAGAAGAGGTGGAGCTTCTCGTGACGGAAAACGCTGGTGTGCGTAGTCCGCGCTGGTTGCTCGTACATGCTGTGCTCGTTTTCGCCTTCCTTTACCTGCCTATTGCCGTGCTTATCGTGTATTCATTCAACGGAGAAGGCGTCGGTGGCTTCCCACCGCGCAATCTGACTCTGGATTGGTACCGCATGCTTTTTACCGACGGGGCGATCTGGGAATCGGTAGCGAACAGCCTGGGTGTCGCGCTGGCTGCAGTCGCGATTGCTCTGGGCTTTGGAATTCCCGCCGCGCTCGCTTTGGATCGGGCTCAATTTCCTGGAAAGGCTGTGTTTCGCAGGTTGTTGTTACTGCCGCTGATTTTGCCGGGAATTATTACGGGGCTTTCGCTCCTGATGCTCTTTCGCATAGCTGACACGAGACTCAGTTTGCTCACCATCATCCTCGGCCACGGCACCGCTCTGATCTCCGTGGCCGCAACCGAAGTTTTTGCCGGATTGCAAAAGCTGGATCGGGCGCAGGAGGAAGCCTCGCTTGATCTGGGCGCCAACTATTGGCAGACCTTCTGGCGCGTGACCCTTCCCAACCTACGGCTACCTATTATCGGAGCAGCCTTGTTAATTTTCACCCTCTCCATGGACGAGATCGCGGTCACTTTCTTTCTGACCGGCCGCGACAATACGTTGCCGCTCGAAATCTGGGGAAGGTTACGTCGCGGCATCACGCCGGAAATTAACGCGATTTCTGCCATCATTTTCGTGTTTTCCTTGATCGCCATCGTTCTCTGGTATCGCTTGCGGGCGCGCAGCGAATAGCAGGCGGAGATTGCCGGCGAGCTCGTCGAAGCAGCAGTCCAGGGCCGCTAACCAGCGCTCCATCAAAGCACGTGTTTTCCCGCCTGCCCCAAGAAACTCCATAGTAAAGTGTAGTAGGCATAAAAAAAGAGGAGACGAAAGGATTGATCAGACTGTGGGCTTAAGCATTCGCAACATTGCCATTATCGCGCACGTGGATCACGGTAAGACCACGCTGGTGGACGCCATGCTGCGCCAGAGTGGCACATTCCGTGCCAACGAGGCTTTGGTTGAGCGCGTGATGGACTCCAATGATCTGGAGCGCGAGCGTGGCATCACGATCCTGGCCAAGAACACGGCCATTTTGTATCACGGCCTGAAAATTAACATCGTTGATACTCCCGGTCACAGCGACTTTGGTGGCGAGGTTGAGCGTGCATTAAAGATGGTAGACGGCGTCATGTTGTTGGTGGATGCCAGCGAGGGGCCATTGCCCCAAACACGCTATGTGCTTGGAAAGGCTTTAGAGGCACATCTGCCCCCGATCGTGGTCATCAATAAAATTGACCGCGGTGACGCCCGTCCGCAGGAAGTCCTCAATGAGATATACGACCTCTTTATTGACCTCGATGCGCAGGAAGAACAACTGGATTTCCCAGTTCTGTACACCAATGCCAAGGCCGGCACAGCTACCAAAGAAATAAAAGGCGGCGGAGAGAATTTGGGGCCGTTGTTCGAGGCGATCGTGGGCACCATTCCTGAGCCTCGGGGCGATCCCAATGGCCCTCTGCAAATTCTCGTCGCCAACCTCGATTACAGCGACTACCTTGGCCGTCTGGCGATTGCCCGCGTCTTTAACGGAACTCTTCGTACCGGTGAGGAAGTTGCCATTGCCAAGCTGGACGGTACTTTACACAAGACAAAAATTACAAAACTTTTTTCCTTCTCCGGGTTGAAACGAACTGACATAACCCAAACTGAGTTGGGGGATATCGTCGCCATCGCAGGCGTGGAAGGAATCACCATTGGGGAAACCATTACCAGCGCGGAAAATCCTGCGCCGCTGCCGCCCATCGTTATTGATGAGCCAACCATCGCCATGCAGTTTACGGTGAACACTTCACCGTTCTCGGGACGGGAAGGGAACTACGTTACCTCGCGCAACCTGCGCGAGCGCCTCGATAAAGAGCTGCTGACCAACGTCTCCCTGCGCGTAGAAGAAACCGACAGCACGGACTCGTTCAAAGTTATGGGACGCGGCGAATTGCAGCTTTCGATA
>QIAS01000236.1:3480-9659 GCA_003225615.1 Acidobacteriota bacterium
CGATGTTCCCGAAGAATTCGTCGGCGTCGTCATGGAGCAACTCGGTACCCGCAAAGGCGAAGTTCTCAACATGCACAACCACGGCTACGGCCGAGTGCGCATCGAGTTTCGTGTTCCCAGCCGAGGCTTGATCGGATTACGCAGCCAGTTGCTGACCGACACCCGCGGCACGATCGTGATGAATTCTTTGTTCGATGGCTACACGGAATGGCAGGGAGAAATCCCGCACCGTCTCACCGGAGCGCTGGTGGCCGACCGTCCCGGGGTCACTACCTCTTACGCATTGTGGAATTTGCAGGAGCGCGGAGAACTTTTTGTCGGCCCCGGCGTCGAAGTTTACGAAGGCATGATCATCGGCGAGAATGCCAAGGACAACGATCTTGACGTCAACGTAGTGCGCGAAAAGAAGCTCACTAATATGCGCGCTTCCACCGCCGACGAGGCGATCCGCCTGGTTCCGTTCCGGCAGCTAAATTTGGAACAGGCTATCGAATTCATTGCCGACGACGAGTTCGTGGAGGTCACACCGAAGTCGCTGCGCCTTCGCAAGAAAACTTTGCAAGCGAATAAGCGAAAAAAGAGCGCGATGGCTACTGTGGAAGAATCGTGAGACTAGAACTCATTACTCATATCATGGACAAGCAAGGAGGCGTCCATTGCCTTGCCAGGCAGGGGTGATCGCAGAATTGCGAAGGCAGGAACGCAATTACTGCGTTGATTGCCCGAATTTTAGCCTCTTCTGAGCCAGTCTTTGAAGCAGTGCTCCAACTGAATAGGCGATTGACAGGTACAACCAAGTTGAGGTGCCCAACTGGTCGCGATTTTGCGGGTATGGCACGGATCCAAAAAAGTGAATCAGTGCTTCCGACCATGTTGTTTGGTTAGACGACTTCCAATCCACGAGTGGATATAGCATGTAAGCGGCGGGCAGAATCCAGGCCCAGTAGCGATATGAGCCACGAAACCGCAAGTAGCTGAGATATCCAACAACTAGCCCGACTAAAATCGGGACGGGGTAATAAGGCGTCAGCACGAAATGGATTCTGGCCGCTCGGCTCACAAATTCTCGACTCGAATATGTGAAGAACCCAGCCGTTATTGCTACACCGAGAGTTGCTATCAGCGTATTCAGAAGCCATAGGCCTGCCTACCCACTTTGCTCGAACCAAGTAAGCCGTACAACTCGACAGCGAATGCGGGATTGCGTCACCATCAATGTCAACTCTGTTCGACACGACAAGGTTCCGTCGACGAAGCTCGTCAGCCAGCGCGCGCTGCGCTGTTTCAAGAAGTGAGCCGGGATCGGCTGCTAGTACCAGGAGTTCATGGTCAGTCTTGGATGAATAGACGTGTGCTTGGGGTTCGAGTAGCACACCGACAAGCTAGGCTCCATGGTTCCACGCTGTCAAGAGTTCCGTTTCATTGCGGCACCTCGGTTGACGAAATGAGTCATTCTGCATCAACCACGTCGGTCGGCAATTTATGCCATAGGTTCTACAGCCGTTCCGATCGTTACGGTGCTTGGAGTAATCCCCGGAGGGCAGCGGCGGAGTCGCTCCGGGAGGGCGGTTGTAGGCGTACATCCAGCAAAAAAGTTTTTTTCCGTTCTGAAGCTTTACCAAACATCTCTTTCGAACGAAAAGGCTGCCCTGCGGACGACTGCGGTCAAATCCTTCGTATTCGTCAAGCCGAGTCAAAACTTCAGGATCGTCCGGAAGTTCGAAAACCTGTCCGATGACTTGAGGTCCGTTCCGGCGGAGGACCGCTCCGGGATAGTCGCCCAAATCATAAAGCCGGCCGCGCACGGAGCCTTTGCCCACGCGCCGTAGACGTCTCACCGTGGGCGCGATCTCGGCGGGCGCGTGGCGCGGCTGCAGCGTGCCATAAGAAAAAAGGTAGCGCTTGGCGGTTTTCGTTTTACGTGGTTTCGCTTTACTCATCGAACAATTGTTTTCTCAGGTTTTCGTAGCCTTTGGCGGGATTGCGGATATAAGCGGCCGCCTCCGGATGTTTCTTCAAACATCCCAGATAATAGCTGAAGAGCGCTTCCACGTCCCGCCGCGACAGTTGTTTAGATGATTGCAGGTAAGCCATGAACTCGAAGAAATTCAGATAATCGGTCCAAGCCGCCGACTCCTTCGCAACCAACTCGGAAACATGCGGGTCGCCGAGGTCGCAATCGAGCAGGTCGCGAACCTGTTTGAGTTCCTCTTTCTCATAAAAACGCGAGTACAAGCTCTCAGCCCAGCGAGCACGCTCGCGTCGGGAGTTGTTGCGGTATACCCACAACGCCCAGAACGCCGCGGTAATACCGGCAATCGAGGAAGCCGCCTGGATCACTCTCACAACGTCGAGGGACATACCTGCGGATTGTATACTTCTCTTATACGCAGAAATGTTATGAAGCAAGGAACCGAATCACCGCCGCAGCTGCTACTTATTCCCTGCAGTTGCGGCACTACATTTGCAGTTCCAGAGCAATACGACCAGCACGGCGGCCAGCTGAGCCGCTACCTGATCTGTCCGGGTTGTGGCAAGAGGCATGACCCGCGCAACCGGCTCCTGCATCTTGGCTATCAGCGCGAAGGATATTGGAAGGTGGATGGTTGCTAGCAACCGAAAATGCCTGATCAACAGGAAAAGCAAAATTCTCCGCCCACCCGTGTCGCTGTCGTGGGCACCGGCAATGTCGGTGCGACCTTCGCCTACGCTCTGCTGCTGAGTGGTTGGGCTGCTGAGATCGTGCTGATCGATGTGAACCGCGCTAAGGCCGAAGGTGAGGCGATGGACCTCAACCACGCCGTCCCATTCGCCCATCCTACACACGTATGGGCAGGAGATTTCGCCGATTGTGCCGGTGCTACCGTTACTGTGCTGGCCGCGGGAGCCAACACCAAGGCAGGGGAGTCGCGGCTCTCGCCAGCCATGAAGAACACCGAGATCTGGCGGGATATCGTTCCTAAAATTGTTAAACACAACCCTCAAGGCATTCTGCTCATTGCTACCAATCCGGTCGATGTGCTCACGTACGCGGGCTGGAAGTTCTCTGGCCTGCCGTCTAAGCGTGTCATAGGGTCTGGCACGATCCTTGACACCTCCCGCTTCCGTTACCTGCTCAGCCAGCATTTCCGCGTAGACGCCAAAAGCGTTCATGCCTACATCATCGGCGAGCATGGCGACAGCGAAGTGCCGGTATGGTCACTGGCTAATATAGCCGGCATGCGCCTGCCGGAATTCTGCCGGGTACAAGGCATCCCGTATGATCCTAGAGCCATGGAGGAGATTTTTCTGCAAACGCGAGATGCCGCCTACCGCATCATCGAGCGCAAAGGCGCAACCTACTACGCAGTTGCCGCCGGCCTCATGCGCATCACCCAGGCAATCTTGCGCGATCAGAGAACCGTCCTCTCTGTTTCGAGCCTCAAGCAGGATTATTACGGGATCTCGGATGTCTGTTTCAGCCTGCCTACCGTGATCGATCGCAACGGGATGGAGGAGGTATTCCGTATCGAGCTCAATGAAGAAGAAGTCGGGAAGTTGCGCCATTCCGCCGAGATACTTAAAGGGACGATTGCAAAACTAAATCTGGCATAGCGTATTACCTGAATCTCAAGCCCAGCTCTGCTTCGCGTTGTAAGCGATACTTCGCGTACTTAGCGCTTACAAGCTTTTTACGGCAAATGACGCAAAGTCTTCGCAAGAGCGCGAAAAAATCGACTAACGAAATTACCTTTCCCATTTTGATACTCTTGCTTTGCGCTGCCAGCCGCAAAATCATAAGGATAAGGATGCAGACCTGCTATACTTTCAGCCGCGTTTGACTGTTCGCCTGATCCGGCTCGATCGAGGGCAGCTTCCCGGCTGTCTGTCTGTTGTGCCCGCCGAAAGTCAGCCCACACTCAAATAGCTCACTTAGGGGCATCTGTGTGAAAAACATTTTCGTTGGGAACCTTGATTTCAATACCAATGAGGACGAATTGCGCCGGCTATTCGAGGCTTACGGTCAGGTGGATCGCGTCAGCATCATGACTGACCGGGATACAGGCCGCTCGCGTGGTTTCGGTTTTGTAGAAATGGCAAACGCCGAAGACGGCGACAAGGCGATAGCAGCGTTGAACGGCACGCAGGTGGGAGGCCGCACGTTGAATGTAAACGAAGCCCGTCCCAAACCGGAGCGCGGAGCCAGCGGCGGCGGCCGCGGTCGGGAGCGCGGAGGACGCGGTGGTGGCGGCGGCGGACGCTGGTAGTTGCGTCCCCAATCTTTCCCTGAGTTCTGTTTTTGAATCCCAGTCGTGCGCAAGAACTAAACTGCCCAGCGATTGCTGGTGCTGCGCCCACGATGTAAACTGAATCGATCGAAGCGCGCCCGTAGCTCAGCTGGATAGAGCGATTGCCTCCGGAGCAATAGGTCGGGAGTTCGAATCTCTCCGGGCGCGCCAGATTTCTCCTTTTACTTCAGTCACTTTCCGGCGTTTAAACGTCGAACGCAATTGTGGCGATTTGGCAGTGTGCCCAGAATTGTGCCCACCCAGCCTCGACAATGCCGCGAGTACGGTGTCTTCGGAGGGGTGAACGTATCGACTGGAAATCGCGATTCTGTGCCCAGCGATCCGCGCCCAGGGCAAGCAAGGGCGGGGTAGCCGTCAGATACCTCTAGTGTCGTGCAGCGCGTGTCCCCTGCCATCGAGCACATCTGTGCCCAGGATAGCCGCAAATCGGTTCACAACATTCCCGTAACTCGGCAGCAGCGAGGCGTAAGGCTGTCGGCGAGATACCGAAACATACAGCGATCAGCACGACGCCCACGATGAGGGATCGAGCGTTCTTGCAGATAGACGCTGTCGGTAGATACTCTCGGAGGCATTGCCCCCGGTCAAAGAGTTCATTTCCCGAAATATTTTGACTCTGGTTGACATAAATAAATCTTCCCGTAGGCGGACGTTTGAATAATAATATCGAACTTTTCGCGGCCGGTCAGAAACGGAAGCGTTGGGTTTCGGCACCCTTCGAGAAACCATGAGCAAGGCGAGGACAGCCAGGTCGAGGGCGAAGCACCACGTGACAATTCGCGATGTGGCGAAGGCAGCAAGGGCTTCCGTGTCGACCGTTTCCGCCGCACTGAACGATTCCGACTATGTCGGCGCCAATATGCGGAGCCGAATTGAAGAGGCGATCAAGACGCTTCGCTATCGTCCGAATGATTTGGCCAGGGGGCTTCGACTTCAACGAACCCATTCGATTGCCCTCGTTGTCCCGGATCTTTCAAACAACTTTTACATCGAACTGGTTCGCGGAGCCAAGGATTACGCCGCCTCGGCGAATTACACTGTGTTGATAGGAGATTCCCGCGACAATTGGGAGGAGGAGCGGAATTATCTGGACTCGTTTCACCGTAGGCGAGTGGACGGTGTTGTCCGGGTTCCTGCCATAAATGCCGCGGGGGCAAAAGCAAGATTGATTCTGGGGAATCTTCCGGTTGTCTACGCGGACCGTTACCCACCGGGGCGTGACTCCTATGTCGGACGGGTTGGCATCGACAATGCACGAGCGGCCGAGAGCGCCACGCGATACCTGCTTAGTCTGGGCCATCGCCATATCGGCGTAATCACTGGTGATCCTTCCAGTGGGACTTCTGTGGAGAGAGTTCAGGGATTCACCCAAACGCTTCGCAGCGCGAAAATCCGCCCCGAGCGATCGATGATTCATACCGGGCACAACGACATGGAAAGCGGGCATTTTCATGCTATGCAGCTATTGACCGGGGTACGGCGTCCCACGGCAATATTCTGCACCAATAACATGATGGTTTTAGGCGCGCTGGCAGCAATTCAAGAAATTGGCCTCGCCTGCCCGGAAGATATCAGCCTGCTAGGTTTCGACGATTTCTATTGGGCGACGCTGCTCCGGCCGAGACTTACTGTGGTGCGCCAGCCGGCAAGAGAGATAGGAATGTTGGCGGCGAGACTTTTGATCGATCACATCGAAGGCCGCTCCAGCGTGCCTTCGCCGGCGCTGCTGGAGACGCAGCTCATTGTTCGCGACTCGTGTTGCCCCCCAAGAAACACCATTACCCCATCGCGCGGCGGCAGGGAAGACGACCGAGAGTGCTCTTAGCAAAATTCAGGGCACCTTCAGGGCAGGCTCACTGGGTCGTTTCTCGGCGGGAGCAAACGGCCACG
>QIAS01000236.1:9670-12469 GCA_003225615.1 Acidobacteriota bacterium
CCCAAACAACAAGAGAAGAAGGGCGGTGTTCAGAAACTGGCGCTGCTCGGGTGTGGTTGCGACGTAAATCCATCCGGCAAGTGCAATCAGGGCCGGAACGGGATACAGCCACATGCCATAGGGGCGATGGATTTCCTTCCGATACTTGCGAATGGCGAACACGGCCACGATCTGAGGGATAAACTGAAAAACGATTTGGATAATCATCAGCGCCGACAGCAGACGCTCCAGCGATAGCCAGCAGAGCGGAATTGCCATGGCATTGATCGCCAGAAGAGAAACGGTCGGGAAGTGTCCCGTTGGATGCACGCGGCCGAAAGCTTTAAAGAAATTCCCCTCGGCGCCGGCGGCGTACAGAATTCTGGAATATCCGAGGATCATGGTGAAAATCCCGCCGAGAGTAGCGGCCAGGATCAAGCAGGTCATCACTGCGGCAGCACGTGGCCCGTGCAGCTTGCCGATGAACTCAGACACCACTGCATGAGAGACGGCGGCCTCGCGCCAGGGAATCGTCCCGATGATCACTACACTCATCAGCAGATAGAAAACCGCGACGATCAGGACCGAGAAAACGATTGCCCGGGGAATATTTTTCTCCGGATTTCGTACTTCGCCTCCCAGATAAGTAATGTTGTTGTAACCGCCGTAGTTATACATGGCGACCAAGGTGGCCGCCGCCAAGCCGAAAAAGAAGGCCTTAGAGGGATGAAAGGCGCCGGCAGGAAAGTCGAACGCCATTTTCGTATTCATGTGAACCAGGCCGGAGCCGATCACCCAGAACATCGCCGTGAGCACGACCGCGAGCATCACGACCGACATGCGTCCTACAGTTCTAATGGGGCGATAGAGCGCAAAGGCCATAAGAACGCAGGTCAGGGCAGCGAGGCCGCCGACCCCGCCGTGAGTTAAGCCCGGAAGGAAATAATGGGTGTACTCTGCAAAGCCGACGCAGGCTGCCGAAATGGCGAGCGGGGCGACAAAAATCATCTCCCATAGGAATAGAAACGAGAACAGAAGGCCCCAACTGCGAGGGTTGAATGCCTCGCGGAAATAGATGTACGCTCCTCCCGCGCCTGGCATCGCTGCGCCCAGTTCTGCGTAAACCATTCCGTCACAGACGGAGAACAATGCTCCCAGAAACCACCCAAGCACCGCTTGAGGACCACCCATCGCGGAAAGGATCACACCAATGGTGATGAAAGGCCCAATGCCGATCATTTCGAGCATGTTCACGGAGGTGGACTGGACCAGTCCCATACCGCGAACGAGTTTTTGAGAAGGTCCCGCGATCTCGGGCGGAAGATGGGGTACAGCGTTCTCGGACAAGTCAGACGTCCTGGAAAAAGAATGGATACATCAGCGCGCGGGCACTATAGCAGCGTCACCGGGTCAGGAGCAAGGAAGGAAGGGCAACGAAATACTGAAACGTTTCGGTATGCAGGATCCAAAGCGCGACCTGTGGCATTAGCGTGCATTCGCGAAAGCAAAATCGACATGGACAAGCGGCGGAATCTTACGTTAGCCTGCAGGGCAATTCTCATCAAGAGGAAATTATGGCCCAGATTAGAAGGAGAGATCTATTGCTGGCGGGGTTGGCCGTTCCTGCGATGGCGGGCGTTGTCGATGGCCACACGGCTGACAACGACACCTCTGCCAAGCCAAAACGATTTGAGGATACGGTCGGGTTTGAAGTGGCAGAGGTTGTGTCCCGTTCTCGCCTCGCAATTCTGCCTCTCGGCAGCCTGGAGTTCCACGGTCCCCACAATCCCCTCGGATCGGATTCCATCATCGTTTCCGGAATCGCGGAGCGCGTTGCGGCACGAACTTCCGGGCTGCTCTTTCCGACAATCAGATTCACCCAGTGTCCGGCGCACACGGCGAAGTTCCACGGGACTCTCTCGGTTCGGCCCGAGGTCATGACGGTGTACTTTGCCGACGTGCTGCGCGACATTGTGCATCTCGGGTTCCGCAAGATTCTCATTCTCAATGGGCATGATGGTAATGTGGGTGCGGCTCGTGGAGCTATCGCTCAAGTGGCAGATGAGAACAAGGACGCTGCTCTGCTGTTTGTGAGCTGGTGGGAGTTTCTGCCGAACGAAACGATGAAAACGTTGGGTATGTTTCACCAGCCAAATGGCGGACATGGGCACGGTGGACCGTTGGAGACCTCGGCCGTAGCCGCGTTTCGTCCGGAGTTGGTCCATCTGGACCGAGCCAGGGATCTACCCGAACCTCCCGATCTGTCAGGCGGACCGCCGTACTTTCTGCAAAAATCCAGCGCTGCTGGGTGGCCGGGCTATTCGGGCAAAATTAGCGAGGCATCCGCGGAGAAGGGAAGAAAGATCGTCGAGATAAGTGAAGACGGAATAATTAAACTCTTAGAGAATTGGCTGCAGCACGACGAAGTTCCCGGAAATTGGTAGCGATTTTTTCGCCCATGAGAGCTTCGTTAGGAGCAGCCTGGGAGCCCGGAGAAATAGTTGCCGTGAGGTTACGGGGAAAGTTGTGGGGAAGAGTTCTGGTTACGGCCGCGCTCCAGTTATTTTGTTTGAGCTCCGCAATTGCCGAACACCAGAATTCTGGTTCCGTCGCCGCGCATTCGCCCCAGGCGTCGAGTCCGCTGGCGGAGGCACAATCGGCATTGGAACGGGGAGAGGTGAACAAAGCAGTCACCATTCTTTCCAATTATCTGCAGGGTCATCCGAAAAATGTTCCGGCTCGGCTCGCGCTCGGCCAGGCATACGTGTCAGCCGGACAAAACGAGCAGGCGCAGGCCGAGTTACAGAAGGTGCTGAAGGA
>QIAS01000237.1 GCA_003225615.1 Acidobacteriota bacterium
TGCCGCAGCGTGAGCAAAAGGTTTTCGACCAGCGCGCCGATGGCGTGCAGAGTATCGAATCCTTCAGGATCGGCGACCCGCAACATCCGCTGCTCGACCACACAAACATGCAATTCGTTTCCTTGCCAGCGCAGCCGCCAGGGTTGCGTATTGTGAGCGGAAGGCGCGCGGCCTGCTGCTTCGACGAGATGGGCCAGCAGAGTATCCATCAGACAGGCCGCTCGTACATGGCGACCCTATGCCTGCGGGTCATGCCGAAAGCATCAGTCGAAGCCAGGCTCGGAGTATTTTCGCCGCCAATCCAAGTTGTAGACAAAGAACGATAGCCGCGTTTGCGCATATTGTGCAGGAGTTCGGCGTTCAACAAGCGTGCGATGCCCAGGCCCTGGTACTGCTTGCGAACTGCGCACAAAATCACCACTACTTCCTTCAACCTGGATTTGCCGAACAGCAAAAGCGATGCCGGATGCAGCAGCCATCCATTTGTCTTGCGGAACACTCGATTAAAATCAGGCACCGCCAGGGTCACGCCGACGGCGACACCTTGCACCATAGCGAGAATCACCAGCGACGGATCAAGGATGGGAAGCAGCGCGGCGGTCTGCAATTCCCATTCCTCGCGGTTAATCGGAACAAAACCCCAATTGCCCAGAAATGAAGCGTTGACCACCTCGCGGACCAACTCCATTTCCGCGTTGCGGCGCAAGGAGGAGAGATGCCGCAGTCGAACGACTCCTGTGCCCCCAGGGGTTCGATAATGGGCCACGGCTGCGTCAGGATCAACTGAGGTCACGTTCTCATTGCTGCGGGTCTCCATTTCCAGGCACTTCTGAAAGCCATAATTCGCGAGAAGCGCGGGATACCAGGGCGCGGTGTAGATCATGTCGACCGCGGGCGCTCTATCAAATCCATCGATGAGAATGCCAGCCTCCTGCATCCCGGTCATGTTGAAAGGACCGCGCAGAATTTCACAATGATGTTCGCGAACAAATTCCATAGCGGCTTCGAATAGCAGACTGGCGGAGTGAGGATCATTCTCGCATTCAAAAAATCCGAAATATCCGACCCGCTCGCCATGCAGCCGCTGATGCCTCTTCCACACATGTGCCATGATTCGGCCCACTGGTGTTTGATCCCGCCGGACAAGAAAGGCCTGCCCGACTCCGTTGCGAAAGAAAGGATTGGTTTCGTCAAGGTAGCCATTTACTACCATGTCGGGCGGGCGCACCCAAGGCGAGGCCTTTGGATAAATGGACCGCGGCAGCCGGATGAACTCAGCTCGCTCGCGCCGGCTTTTCACGGGCTGAATTTCGAGCATCGCGAGTTGTTCCTTAAAGAGTCTTCAAGTATTCCAGCAACGCCGCGCTCTCCTCCGCCGAAAGCTTGTTGGAGAATTCATGGCCGTTGTTGCCGTTCGCGGGATCTCGCGTGTTGAACTCGTATTGCTTCGCGGAAGCCCGGACACCTCGACGGCTCCCGTCTGGCGCGAGGTCTTCTCTGTACGCGACGCCGAGACGTTGCAGGTCATAGGCGGTGTCTCCACCAATAAAGAAACTGATCGGCCGCTGCGCTGCCGGAAGCAGTAGATCAGCCAGCGTGGGAACCGAGCCATTGTGCAAATACGGACCTCGGCACCATATCGCATCGAGTGGTGGCGCCACGTAGCCGCCAGTGTTCGCCACCTGCACATACTTTCCGAAAACGGAATTGTTGGTTGCTGTGGTCAGCTCGGGCGTGATGGAGCGCAGGCGATCAGAGTCAGTCCCAACTCGCGCTACCGGAATGATTTTTTCTTTATAAGGTTGGGCACCCGGCGCGTAGGTTCCGTGACAGCGCGCACAAGCAGTTTCGAAAACCTGCTCACCTTGTTGGGCTAAATCAAAGTCAATCGGTCCTGGGTATTTAGGCGCTGGAACGGTTTTCACATATTCATAAAGGCTCGCCCACTGATTAGGGTGATCAACGATGTAGTTGGCCGGCATTCCCTTGTTGAATTCGACTGCGGCCAGGGCTGCGCCCAAGTCGCCGGTCATCAGCCCGTCCATCCCAAAAGACTCGCGCTTGCGATAAGTCCAGACCGAATGGATGCGGATGAATCCGTACGGCGGTTCGACTTTTTGCTTGTGAATGGCCTTGGTAAATTCGAGTACGCCGCTCCTTCCTGGGCCTGCGTCAATCTCCACGTACGTGGCTGACAAAGTTTTTAGCTGCTTGATCGCTTTTTTTGTAACGTAGCGACTGCGCCACCCCCAGGGAACGTGGTTGCGACGCGCAGCAGCAGCAGAAAGCGGAAGCATCTGGCTCGGGGTGAAATCGTCCCGCCTGGCAATGTGCATAACCGCGCTGTTGAAAGCATGAATGCGAATGCTTCGGCTGCCGAGGCCGTTAATGACTTGGCCGTTTATCTCGCCCGTATGGCAGACGGCGCAATTGGTCATCAGAAACCGTGTCGCGGTAGCTTTCGTGTCGTACAACACAAAGCCAACCGGAAGCCCTGCGGGGCGTGCGGGATCCTCCAAGAGTCCGAACTTATCGCGAAATTCACCCCAGTTTGCGCCGAGTTCTTCCGGGTAGCGCTCCATCATGGCGAGCCAGAGAGCGTAGGGAATACCGGTTGTGTAGGGAGAGCCCAACGATCGCGAATGGAAAAACTGGTCGCCGGCTTCGGCAGAAACCGGGGCTTCGCCGGCAAAGCAAGTTGCCACGAGCATGAGGCACAAAGCGAGAACCGCGGCAATCCGCAATCCTAGTCCGTTTAGCTTCATACCGCCCTCGCAACATAGCGGTTTTTGATTCGCCGGTCTTTGCCGGCGAAGGGGCCCGTTCCGCAGCCATAGATTGCCAGCTCGACTTTCATGTTGGCGGCCGATTCCACTCGGGCGTTGCGAAAATCGGAATTGATCTTCGCCAGATTCTCTTCTACCTCGCGCGCGAGTTGCTGGAGCGGCAGATCCGGCACGTCCGGAGTGACCCACTCGACGCACAGTATTGGGTGTATGCAGTGGCTCTCTCCTACAAGGAGCATGAACGATGCCAGTCCCGCAGCCAGTTGTGGTTGTGAATAGAGAGCGCGTTCGACGTCTGCCGGATAAATGTTGGCGCCCATGATGCTGATGGTCTGGTCGCGGCGGCCGTAAAGGAACAGATACGGCAGCGGCAACGGAGTGATCCCCGGCCGCTCTGCCAGCTTGTACCCCAGTTCACGAATCTGGCTCAGAAGTTCGGTTCGGGTAAAAAGTTTCGCCTCGTCGCCGATGTTGTACCGGATACGCGGCGACAATGTCTTCGAATAGGTAATGACTCATCGGGTTGTACTGAAAAACCATAGGCACACGTTCGCCGGGGCCAAGGAGTTGCTGGCGAAAACGGACATCGTCGTTGAGTAGTTGTCGTATTTGCACCGCCTCGGGAGTTTCAACCGCAACCCCGATCTCCAGGTCGGAAGCCCCATACCCGCTGTGACAGGTGCGGAAGTAGCGAAGCAGGTAGCGCCGCAGTTCTTCGCTGATGGCTTCTCCCCCGACTAATCCATGCAATTCATATTCCGCAATCGGAAAGTTGCGCTTCCATATGGCATCCACAACCGATTTCAAGAACGGTGGATAGCCCGCAATGAAGTATCCAAAGCGCGGTCCGAAAAATTCCAGGGTGTGCAGGACCTTCTCCAGATCGGGGCCGGTGGACTTCACGGTGCTGTGCTTTTCCAGCGCCTGCGCCATGTTCTGCCCGGTTGCCCACGCGCCCATGCTGAAAGCATTAATAGCCAGGCGAGGCTTGCTATCCACCATCTGCTCCAAAGTCCGCGCCAAAGTCCGCTGCGTGCGTGCGCGTTCTGCCCTCCCCCGCACCCAGTCGTAGGGCGTGCCACTTGAGCCGGACGACTCGTCGACCGCTACTC
>QIAS01000238.1 GCA_003225615.1 Acidobacteriota bacterium
TTGAACCGCGAGGTTTTAAAGCGGGCTTTGTTTTATGGTGGCGTTATGGGATCCTTTGCTGTCGAGCGCTTCGGAACGGAGCGGCTGCAATCGCTGACGCGGGCGGAGATTGACGGGCGCTTTCAAGTTTTTCGCGAACTCACTCACCTGGAATAATCAATGCAGCGCATAGGCTGGGACCGCGAAACTGCGACGGTGGCGGCCCTGGCAGCGTGTGTCTCACTTGTTGCCTTCCTCTTCTATTTCCAGCATGGGGCAGTGCTGCTGTATGGCGACGCGGTGGCGCACATCAACATTGCGCGGCGAGTATTCGACTCTCGCACTCCCGGCTTGCTGCAACTGGGGACGGTGTGGCTCCCGCTGCCGCACCTTCTGATGATTCCTTTCCTGGTTTCCAATTGGGCCTGGCGGACGGGGGTGGGTGGATCGATTCCATCCATGATTGGCTATGTCGCAGGGTGCGTTGGAATTTTTCGGTTAGTGCGCGGAGCAATGAGTTTTCCTTCTGAGCCGGATGCGATGGCGCGACTGGCGGCCTGGTCGGCAACTCTGGTGTACGCGGCGAATCCGAACTTGCTTTACCTGCAGAGCACGGCGATGACGGAACCGCTTTATCTGGCTTTTTTCGTGTGGGCGGTGGTGTATTTCACGGAGTTCATTCGCCAGAGATCGAAGGCGTGGGACGATTTGCGGTCATCGCCATCGGGGTCTCTGATGAAATGCGGCCTTTGCTTAGCGGGAGCGGAACTGACGCGCTATGACGGATGGTTTGCGGCGGTCGTAATTTCGGCGGCCGCGTTGCTGGTTGTCGTCAAGGCGCCGGACGGGCCGGAACTCAGGCGATCCGCTCGCAAATTCATCCTGCTGACGGCGGCCGTGCCTGTGCTGTGGCTGGCCTATAACGGAATCATCTATCGCAATCCGCTGGAGTTCGCGAACGGGCCATATTCGGCGCGGGCGATTGAGCTGCGTTCAGCAAAGCCCGGATCTCCTCCGCATCCGGGGTGGCACAATCTGCGAGTCGCGGGAGTTTACTTTTTCAAGTCAGCGGAACTGAACCTTGGCGAGGGAAACTGGCAGAGAATCTGGGTCGTGATGTTGTTGTCGGGAAGTCTGGCAGTGGTGGCTTTTGCGCGACGGCTGATTCCACTTTTCTTGTTGTGGCTGCCTCTGCCTTTTTACATGCTTTCGATCGCCTATGGCGGGGTGCCGACATTCGTTCCTGTATGGTGGCCTTTTTCCTACTACAACGTGCGCTACGGGCTGCAACTGTTGCCGGCGTTTGCCGTGTTTTTCGGCGTGGTTGTATACGTCGTGGTTGGTTCGGCTAGAAACACGACGGTGCGCGTGGCGCTCGCGTTTGCCGCTCTCTGCCTTGTTGCGGGCAGCTATTTGTCAGTTCGGCGGGCGGGACCGGTGAGCTATCAGGAAGCGTGGGTGAACTCGCGGTCGCGAATTGCGCTGGAGAGCGAACTGGCTAGGCAACTGAAATCACTTCCGCAGGATTCCACTCTTCTCATGTATCTGGGGGACCATGTAGGAGCACTGCAACTGGCGGGAATTCGGCTCCGGCGAGTGATTCAGGAAGGCAATCATCGGACCTGGAAGCAGCCAGCGGATCCGACCGGGTTATGGGAGCGGGCACTGGCTGAGCCGGAACAGTATGCCGACTACGCCGTCGCCGTGGCAGGCGATCCCGTGTGGGACGCGGTGCAGAAGCACAACCTGCAGAGCATTGTCCACATTCATGCTCTGGGGCAACCGGAAGCCGCAATTTACCGCACGCGGCCTCTGGCGCCGGTAATCAGCAGCGTCAACGCCGCCTCGCCGGATGCCGCAGGAGCCACGGTTTTCCGGTGATAAAATTTAGTCGCTCCGGCTCGCAACCGAAATGCATGTGATTCAAAATGCGATGGGGGTCGTCGTCACCTCCACCATTTTCCGCTTGGTAGTGGCGGCTATTCTGGGCGGAATCATTGGGCTCGAACGGCAACTGCATCGCAAGCCGGCCGGGCTGCGCACCAACCTCTTCATTTGTTTTGGCGCGGCCATGTTCACCATCATGTCGGACGAATTGGCCGCGAGCTTTGGCGGCGATCACACGCGGGTGGCGGCACAGATTATTCCGGGCATTGGTTTTATTGGCGCGGGATCCATTCTCCATTCTCATGGGTCGGTGACGGGTTTGACCACGGCGGCCACGCTCTTCGTGGTGGCATCGGTGGGGATGGCGGCGGGTGGCGGGCTCTACATTACGGCGGTATTTGCGACTCTTGTGATTCTGATTTGCCTGGCGGTCTTGGGCAAAATGGAAAGGCACTTTGAGCTAAAGTCCCTCGCCCTGAGCTACGAGGTTACCGGCAAGACGGTCGAGGAGGTGGTGGACGAAGTGAACCGCGTCCTGGAAGAAGAAAGCCTCGGCATGCAGAATGTTCATGCCGCGTCGACCGATGGACAATCGCGAGTAGTGTTTACTGTCGACTGCGAGCGCGCGGAGCACGAAGCTTTGAATATACGATTGCGCGAATCGCAGCTGTTCTCCACTGTGCGATCCCTCGGCGGTCCGGAACGCGAATGACGAATGCCTTCCGGCCTACCATCATTCCTTTTACGAAGGCAAACGCGTGCGGCAATGATTTCCTGATTATTGATGGCATGCATGCTCCTGCCGATTTGGCAGCGTTCAGCCGGCGTGTGTGCGATCGGCATGCCGGGGTTGGGGCGGACGGGGTGGAGTGGCTGTTTCCGGCGCCAGATGCCAATATCAGGGCGCGGCTGTTTAACGCGGATGGATCGGAAGCAGAGATCTCCGGCAATGGAACGCGGTGTGTGGCGGCTTATTTGTGTGCGGAGCAGGCGAAAGACAAACTTGTGATTCGTACCGGGGCAGGGTTGAAGACGTGCGTGCTCACGGCTCGAAATGAATCGAGCTTCGAGTTTGAAATTGCCATGGGTGAGCCGCGGGTGGGAGATGAATTTTCCATAAAACTGGCTTTTGGCGAGGTGCGGGGGATTCCGGTGTCGATGGGGAATCCGCATTTTGTTGTTTTCGTGGAGGAGTTCGGGCCGGGGTGGCAGGGAGAGGCAGCGGAGATGGGGCGGCACCATGACTTCAAGTATGGGATTAACGTTGAACTGGTGCGGGTGAAGGATCGGCAGAATGTGGAGGCTCGGTTCTTTGAGCGGGGAGTAGGAGAGACGCAGTCTTCGGGGACGGGCTCTTGCGCGTCAGCAGTGGCTGCGATTGCCGGCAAGCGGGCAGAGTCGCCGGTGCGCGTGCACACTCCGGGCGGAGTGCAGGCGGTGCGCTGGGAGGACCAAGTTTTTCTGCGGGGTCCGGCACAACTCGTCTGCCGAGGGGAGTTTTTCGTTTAGGATTTGAATTCACATGCAGACGAACCGCCAAATCCCGCTTGTGAAGCCTCCGGCGCTGCAGGCGGGAGATACGATCGGCATCGTTGCACCGGCCAGCAACATTAAGCGCGAGCTTTTGGAGAAGGGTTGCGAAACACTGCGGCAGCTGCGATACAAGCCATTTTATTTCGATTCGATTTTCGATCAGGATCTGTATTTTGCCGGATCGGTGGAGCGGCGGGTGCGCGAACTGGAGGAGATGTTCGCGCGGGACGACGTGCGAGCTATTTTCTGCGCCCGCGGCGGCTATGGGGCTAATTACCTTTTGAGCGCGCTCGATCCGCAGAAGATTGTTGCCCATCCGAAGATTTTCATGGGGTACAGCGACATCACTACGCTGCTGACTTGTTTTGTGGATTCTGCAGGCTTCGTGACTTTTCATGGGCCGATGGTCACGAAAGACTTTTCGCTGGCGGACGGGGTGGAGCTGGCATCCTGGGAGGCCGCTCTAACGGGCTTGTCCCAATGGGAACTCGATCTGGATGCGGGTTCTGGGGTAAAAGGTCTGGTGGAGGGTCGGGCAGAAGGGGTTCTGTACGGCGGTTGCCTTTCGATGCTAGCGGCGTCTTTGGGCACGCCTCACGAGATTCGCACTGCGGACAAGATCCTCTTCATGGAAGATGTAGCTGCCAAGCCTTACCAGATTGACCGCATGCTTATGCAGTTGAAGCTGGCGGGCAAGCTGAGCGGAGTACGGGGAATCGTGTTTGGCGAGATGCTGGACTGCGTTCAGACCAAGGATCAGGGATACACGCTCGAAGAAGTTATTTTGCGGGTCGTTGGGGACTTAGGTATTCCGGTCGCTTTTGGGTTGCGGTCAGGGCATGTTTCGCGTGGGAATGTTACTTTGCCGATCGGCGTGCGAGCGTCTTTGACGGTTGGTGGAGAGCGGGTGCGTTTGGAGATTTTAGAATCGGCTACCGTGGCCTCAGGCAGGCGGGCAGAAACGCCCGCGCGACATTAATAATATGGCAGAAAAAAAGCACGTTCATTTGATTGGAATTTGCGGCACGGCTATGGCTTCTCTGGCGGGCATGCTGAAGCAGCGCGGGTTTCGCGTAACCGGATCGGATGCGGCGGCTTACCCGCCAATGTCGGTGTTTTTAGGCGAGATGGGGATTCCTGTGGCGCAGCCGTTTGATCCCAGAAATCTGAGGCCGCGGCCGGACCTGGTCATCGTGGGGAACGCCATCTCGCGAGGAAACCCGGAGCTTGAGCACTTGCTGGATGAGCGCATTCCCTTTTGTTCTTTGCCGCAGATTTTGCATGATGAATTTTTGCGCGGCAAGGAAGTGCTGGTGGTCGCGGGAACCCACGGCAAGACCACCACGACTTCGATGCTTTCCTGGATTTTTCATACGGCTGGGCAGCAGCCTTCATTTCTAATTGGCGGGATTGCGGAGAATTTTGGCAGCAGCTTCGCGCTGGGGCAAGGACGCTATTTCATCCTCGAAGGTGATGAGTACGACACAGCATTCTTCGACAAGGGACCGAAGTTCCTGCACTACTTTCCTGACTCGGTGATTCTCACTTCGGTTGAGTTTGATCATGCCGATATCTACAAGGATCTGGACGCGGTGGAGATAGCTTTCAAGCGGCTGGTAAACCTGGTGCCGCGGCGGGGACGGATTGTGGCTTTTGATTCGGGGGAGAGCGTGGAGCGGTGTCTCAGCCGGGCGTTTTGTCCGGTGGAGCGGTACGGCTCGGCGGCACACTCGGATTGGCAAGTGGCAAATTTGCGGCTAGATCCGTCACGAACCACGTGGTCGGTGCTGCGCAAGGGCGAGCCGTGGGCGGATTTCGAGTTTTCTCTGGGCGGGGAGTACAACGTCTGGAATGCGACCGCGGCAGCAGCATTGGCTGCGAGTTGCGGAATTTCCAAAGATGAGATTCGCGCGGCGCTGAAGACTTTCAAAAGCGTGAAGCGGCGGCTGGAAGTGAAGGCGCAGGTGAACGGCGTCACGATTATTGACGACTTTGCGCACCATCCGACCGCGATTGCAAGTACGCTGGCGGCGCTGCGGTCGCGCTATCCCGGGGCCCGTATCTGGACAATTCTCGAGCCACGGTCGAATACCTTGCGGCGTAACGTGCTGCAAAATGATTTGGCCAGGAGCCTGGCTCTGGCGGATGAAGTTGTCGTAGCGGGAGTTTTCAAGTCGGATTCGATTCCGGAAGCGGAGCGGCTAGATCTGGCAGCGCTGGCGATGCAGATCCAGAAGCACGGGCGGAGAGCGCGGGTCATTGCCGATGTGGAATCGATTGTGGCGATGGTTGCTCCGGAGATGCGCTCGGGTGACGTGGTGGCAATTCTTTCCAACGGCGGCTTCGGCGGCATTTATGAAAAGCTACCGCAACGTCTGCGGTCGCTGGCTACCAATCAAGTTGGCAACAAGGTCAGTTCTATAGAGGCCCCCGCCAAAGCATGATGCGACTCAGCCGGTGGCACGCTGCGTTTGCCGTGCTTTTAGTGAACGCGGTA
>QIAS01000239.1 GCA_003225615.1 Acidobacteriota bacterium
ACCACTTGTGGAACGAGGGTCGCGAGATCCGAGAAGTCCCGCGTCTTTAGGGGAAGCGAATCGAGTTCCTTGCGCTCGATGACCTGACCGATCTCCGACCGGGATCCCTGAAGCACCGGCGGTTCGGCCGAGACTTCGACCACTTCCTTACCGCCGGTCACCGCAAGCTTCACATGCTGGTCGGTCGTCTTCCCGACCAACACGACCACACTCCGCACCTCGGCTTTCTGGAAGCCGCTTGCTTCGGCGGTCAGGTCGTAGGTACCGGGAACCACCGCGTGAAAAACAAAATTCCCGGAGGAATCCGTCTTTGAATGCTGCGAGGCGGAAGTAGCCGTGTCGATCAAAGACACGCTCGCGCCTGGGACAGCTGCCCCGCTGGCGTCCATGACGCTGCCCGTCACTTCGCCATTGCTAGGCAGCTGCCCCTGCACGATTACCGGTGCCAGCAAAAAAACCAGCAATGCTGACACGACGACGGCCCGGTAAGAACTGCGAACGTTCATATCGCCCCCCTCGGCGCGGTCCAAGGCGGGCCGCGCAGCGACAAGCAGTTCACAACTCAGCCGTTCGACAACTCAGCTGATCGCCGGGAAATTAACATCAGTCGTCTGCCATGTCAACGATAATCTTACTTGTATACTTTGAGTATGCACATGAACTTGCTATACTCCTCGCGCCGGACACCCGACTTATGAAAGCTGCCTCTCGACGTGCGGAGACCAAGAGTCCGGGCGCCTCTACCCTGCCGGTTAGCGAACCAAAGCTACCGCTGACCGAACGGGTTTACGCCGCTCTGAAGAAAGACATCATTACCGGAGTTTTGCGGCCCGGTCAGGCATTCACCGAGAAGGACCTGGCGCACAAGTACGCGGCGAGCCGTACTCCGGTGCGCGAGGCTGCCGTACGGTTGCAAGAAGAAGAACTGGTCCGCATCATCGCCAATCGCGGCTATTTCGTCACCCAGCTCACGATTCAGGGAATGAACGATGTTTACGAATACCGTGCCGCCGTCGAGTGTGCTTGCGCTGAAATCTTGTGTAACGCCAAGATTCCGCCGCAGGCCGCGCCGGAGTTGGAAGCAGCCGCCTCCTTCCGCGCCGAAGCTGAGGGAGAATTCGGCGCGTTCATCGAGGCAGACACCGCCTTCCACCTCGGCATCGCTCGACTGACCCACAACGCATTGCTGGTAAGAGCCGTGGCCCAAATGCGCGCCCAAACCGAGCGCATCATGTTTGCCGCCACTGACGCGATTGACGTCCGTTACTACGGAGAAATTCCAGCAAGGGAGCATATGGCCATCCTTCGAGCCATCTTGCGCGGTGATCCTGAGCTTGCACGGCGGCTGATGCGCGAGCACATCATCGGAGGGAAGCAGAAGGTACTCGATCTCGCCCGCCGTGACGTGCGCTTTCTGTAGGAAACGTATGTCGTCACGGCATGACGCGGTCCGGGTGTCGCTGCATCTGTACAACACTGAGGACACGTTGACGCTTTACTACACGAAATCAGCCGCAACTGCTCACTTTTCGATGTGCCGCCTGCGGCGCGAAGTGCTGAAAGTGACGTGAACGCATTAAAGAATCGCTGAGGCGTAAATTCCCGCACCGCAAATGAAAAACGCGTGGCTAGTGGCAATCTTCCTCGCAGTGGGCCCGGTAACTCAAGGGCAAATGCTCTCGCCGGAAGCGTATCAACTGATCCGAGCAAGCGCTTCTGGGCAGCGACCGTTCGGCGACTTCCGCAACTTGACGCAGTTTTCAGGATTTGCGCCTTCCGCCGGGGCCGACCAAATCGCGAACTATCTCCTGCTCGAGGCCCGCAAGATAGGACTGGCAAGTGCCGAAATCGAGCGCTTCCCTTCCGACGGCAAGACGTACGTGTGGGCGTTTCGCACAGAGCCATACTGGGAAGCGCGCCGCGCAGAACTGTGGCTTGAGAAGCCGCGAAAGGAGCTACTGGCCAGCTTCGCCGCACATCGCGTTTACCTGGCGCGACTGAGTCGAAATACGAATGTGAGCGCGCCATTGATCGACGTTGGGACCGGCACACGCGAAGAGGAGTATGCGGCCCGGCAAGTCGAGGGCAAAATCGTTTTGGCCACTGGCCCGCTCA
This sequence comes from Acidobacteriota bacterium, assembly GCA_003225615.1. GTDB lineage: Bacteria > Acidobacteriota > Terriglobia > Terriglobales > Acidobacteriaceae > QIAS01. The sequence goes on from QIAS01000239.1 coordinate 2,116, forward strand.
GCATCGTGCTGCGCCGCGCTGTCTGGGAGCAAGACTATCCCGACCTGGTGGGGTTTCAGGAACCTAAGCCATGGGAAGGCCCCCGCGGCGAGCAGACGACCTTTGCGTTCTCCTTGTCGAACCGCGTTGGCGAATCCTTACACAAGCGCCTTGCAACCGGGGAGCCTCTGGTTGTGCACGCCGAGGTGGAAGCCGATATCGGGAAGGGCGAATACCCGGAAGTGCGTGCCGAAATTCCCGGCCAGTATCCCAGTCTACCTGCAGTTCTCGTATACGCACACACCAACGACCGCAACGCCGGCGGCGGAAATAATCTGACAGGCGTAGGCTGCACGATGGAGGTGGCGCGCGTTCTCAACGGCCTTATCCAGGCGCAGCAACTGCCCCGGCCACGTAGAACCATCCGATTCATGTGGGGACCCGAACATTTCGGAATCATTTCGCATTTCCACGCCCACCCAGAGGACGTCCAGCACATCCTCGCGATGATCAACGTGGACATGATCGGCTATGACCAGCAGCGCACGAAGGCGGTCGCACACTTGTTTCGTGCACCGTATTCGCACCCGACCTTCCTCGATGACGTTGTTCAGACTTTCATCGAAGACATGGGGACGAAGAATACGATCTCTATCCGCCACGCTGACCTTCTGGGGCCGCGCCCTTCTGAGGGTTTTCTCGATCCCACGCTCGATCCTCTAGGCAGCCGTACCGACTACCGGTACAACATCGAGCGCTTCTGGGGGCCGAGTGACCACGAAGACGCGGGCGAGGCGAGCATCGGCATTCCGGCAATCTTGCTGGGCGACTTTCCTGACGTTTTCCTGGGAACGCAGCTGGACACGCCTGAGGTTGGAGATCCGACCCAAATGCGCCGCGGTGTGACAGTTGCGGCCGCCTCAGCCTACGCGATCGCCTCAGCTACTGCGGCCGACCTTCCTGCTTACATCGGCAATGCTGTCGCCAAGGCGAAAGCTCGTCTTGCCGAGAGTGAATTGCGGGCACACTCGCTGTTGCAGAATGCCCATTCGCCACAGGCGAAGCGCGATGCGCAAGCATTTCTGCATCTGGACTACGCGCGTGAAGAACAAGCCTTGCAATCCCTGACCGAACTTGTGGGTGGAGACGATGAAAAGGGAGAGCTATCCAAAGCGCTTGCCATACTTCAGCAAGAAGAAAGGCTTGCAACGAAGCGCATGCCGGAAACAGCGGGCCAGGGGCCTGTGACTTCACTGCCGGCAGACACCAGGGTCCCGGAACGCAATATGGCAATTCGCGGTCCGATCAACTTCTACCGGCCCGAATACGGGAGATGGTGGCTCGCCGATAAGACCGCCGATGAACATTTCGACAGCAAAATTCCTTTAGCACGCCGCGGCCATTATGTAATGTACGAAGCTCTTAATTTCGTCGATGGCAGGCGAAACGTAGCCGAGATTCGCGACTTGGTCAGCGACGAATTCGAACCTATCCCGTTGGAAGAATTCGCCAACTATTTTGATTTCTTGACGTCGGTCGGAGTTGTGAAAATGAAAGCCGGGGCTCGGCCTCACTAAAGCGATCCAAAGGACACATGAACAGAACCTCTGCCGCCGTGCGCATGACCTTCCTGCTGATGTTTTCTCTCACCACGTTGCCCGCACCAGCCGAAATGTCAGATGTGACGGCTGCAGTGCACGCTCTTGAGAAAGTTCGCGACTTCGAACAGGTCGCCATTTCTCCGGATGGAGCGCAGGTCGCGTGGGTGGAGCTATTGCAAGACGCGAGCGGCGCGCCCTCGCGCAACACCGCGATCTATTGCAGATCGCGAAACGACTCGGCACAGCCCAAGCGCATCACTGCCGCTAGTGGGAACGATGCTAAGGAACACAACATCGCCTGGTCTCCGGATAGCCGGCAGATCGCGTTTGTTTCGGACGCCGAAAAAGTCGGAGCGCCGCAGCTATACACCGCCAACTGCTCAGGTAGCAGGCCGAAACGCCTGACCTCGCTTACTGGTTATCTGGACGATCCCCGTTGGTCGCCAGACAGCAAGAAGATCGCAGTGTTATTCACCGAGGGTGCGTCAGCCGGTTCGGATCCGCTAGAGGAAATTGCCGAACAGCGAATCGCGGTCGTTACTCTCGCTACTTCCGAGACCAAGGTAATCTCGGCGCCCGACATGTACGTCTACGAATACGACTGGGCGCCGGACGGAAGCGCGTTCGCGCTTACGTCCGCAGCGGGCTCGGGCGAGAATAACTGGTGGATCGCGCAGTTGTACACGCTTCCCTCTACCGGAGGCAAGATGTCCTCCATTTATAAACCGCCGTTGCAAATCGCCATCCCGCGCTGGTCTCCAGACGGCAAGAGCATAGCCTTCATCGCTGGATTGATGAGCGATGAGGTTTCAACCGGCGGTGATGTATTCATTATCAGTGCCAGCGGCGGTGAACCTCGCAACGTCACACCTAAACTGCGAGGCTCGGCAAGTTGGCTCGCGTGGACCTCCCCGGCGCAGATTCTGTTCGTGCAGGACTCTCAGGGTAAGAGCGCCGTGACCCGAGTCGACGTTGGGACTGCGAAAATCGAGGAGCTGTGGGCAGGAAACGAGTTTCTTAACGCCAACATGTGGCTGGGGAGTCTTTCGGTTGCTCGTGACGGAACGACGGCCCCCCGAGGTCTTTGCCGGACTGATCGGCGCCTGGAAACCTCTAACTTCGGGCAATAGCTCAGTACGGCCCTTTTGGGGAAAGGCTGAGAGTGTGGCCTGGAAAAGCGATGCTTACGATGTGCAGGGATGGCTGGTCTTTCCGCTCGACTACAACCCGTCCAAAAAATACCCTCTGGTCGTGGACGTGCACGGCGGACCCGCCTCTGTACTTACCGCCGCATGGCCCAAACATTTCTTCGAACCCCTCTTGCTGTCCGGTCAGGGATACTTCATTTTTTTTCCGAATCCGCGAGGTAGCTACGGGCAAGGCGAGGAATTCACCCAGGCAAACGTGAAGGACTTCGGGTACGGCGATCTCAACGACATCATGCGCGGCGTAGACACCCTGATCCGCAACTATCCCATCGACCCCGGCCGCCTAGGAATCACGGGCTGGAGCTACGGCGGATACATGACGATGTGGGCCGTCACCCAGACCAACCGCTTTGCGGCCGCGGTCGCCGGCGCAGGCATCATGAACTGGCAAAGTTATTACGGAGAAAATGAGATTGACCAGTGGATGATCCCGTACTTTGGCGCATCAGTGTATGACGACCCGGCCGTGTATGCCCGCAGCTCGCCTATCACTTTTATCAAGAATGTGAAGACGCCAACATTAGTTGTGGTTGGCCAATATGACGCCGAGTGTCCCTCGCCTCAGTCGTTTGAGTTCTGGCACGCCCTGAAAACCTTGCATGTGCCCACGTCCATGGTGGTGTATCCGGGCGAGGGACACCAGTTCCACGTTCCGGAGAACCGGCTCGATGTCAATCTGCGCATGATTGACTGGTTTAATAAGCGGCTCGCGCCGGGCAACGCGAAGGCGAAATAGAAATTGCGCTTGCGTAGAAACGGCGCGCAGAAATCACAGCACGGCCACCGCGTCTACTTCTACCAACAGCGGTTCCAGCGCGAGAGCTGTCACTTGCACAACAGTAGCCGCGGGAAGATTGTTCCCAAAGAACTCACTCACCATCTTGGTATATGTTTCCAGCCCGCCCATGTCCCGCAAGTATCCGGTTATTTTGATCACATTCGCCATGCTGCCACCGGCGCCACTCACAACTCTACGTATATTCTCGAATGACTGCCTGATCTGTGCTTCCAAGCCCTGTACTATTTGCCCACTCTCGTCCATCCCAGCCTGCCCCGCGATAAATAGGAGATCCTGACTGTGTCGGACCCGGATTGCTTGTGAAAACTTGTAAGGAGTGGAATCCCAAACGTTAGCGGGTTTCAGTCGTTCAATCTGCATTTCCATCCTCGCCATTTGATCTTGAGATGACTGCTCCGACGCATCGCGGTCTAAGGTCCTGATCTGTCATCGTCGAACCATGAGTTTCGGCATTTGTTTCAAGTTTTCGATCAGGGCCTCGATGTCCTCCGGAGTGTTGTAGTAGTGAAATGCAATTCGGATATTCCCGTCACGACTGGTGACGCAGATGTTACGACGAGCCAGTTCCGCCACAGCGGCGTCCATGTCGTAGCTGCGGATTGCCACTTGTGGTCCACGTTTCCGTGGATCTGCCGGTGTCGCGGGCACAAAACCTTCCTCCTGCAGTCTGTCCATCAACAGCGCCGTGAGTTGATCAATCCAGGAGGCGATCGTATTGAGGCCTACTGATTTTATTTGCTCAATTCCGGCAAGGCTGTCGTATATCGCGGGAATCGCGGGCGTACCATTTTGAAATCGCGTAGCATCGGGCGCCTCGATATGCCGGTCAATCTGGAAATCTTCAGGATTCTTCTGCCCGAACCAACCGGTCAGAGTGGGATGAAGTTCGGGCAACAGCTCTTCTCGAACGTAAAGCAGGGCGACGCCCGCTGAACCCAACATGAACTTCACCGTCCCGGTGGTGAGAATGTCGATTCCGGTTTGTCGCACATTCAGTGGACGACTACCAGAGCTCTGGTAGTCGTCTACCACCAGCCATGCGCCAGCGTTGTGTGCCTTGCGAGCAATGGCAGGCAGATCGAGGCGGTGCCCGTTTTTGTAACAGACGTGAGCAACCGATACCAGGCGGACACCCTCGTCCAAAACAGCATCGAATGCCTCAGGAGGAATTTCGCCTTTCCCATCGGGATGCACGCGCCGAATCTCGGCGCCGCGGATTGCCTGTGCATGCCACATGTATGTCACCGATGGAAAACTGAAGTCGTCGAAAACCACCGCCGGTCGTTCACGCCAGTCCAAGCAGGATGCGATCGAATACAGAGCCACTGACACCGACGGACACACCGCAATCTCATGCGGCTTGGCTCCGATCATTTCCGCAAAGGAGGCACGAAGGCTCTCCTGTTTTCCAACCCACGTATGCCATGGCGCACCATCTCTTTTCCAGCTCTCAAGGTATTCCTGGTGGGCAAGGATTACAGCTTGACTCAGCGCGCCTTTGGAGTTGTTTGCGAGGTGAATCTTGTTTTCAAAAATTGGGAACTGCTTACGGAACGCAAACACCTCCGCAGGTGTATTCACAGAAGTAGAACTTGCAGTGGCTTTCATGGCTGCTCCTTAGCTATTTCGATGACCAGACTCCCACTTTCAAGTACCGTAACCCGATCCTCGGCTTCGATCAGGGTCGTCGCGTCGACATCTTCGATAATCATGGGGCCGACGCCTGTCCAGTTGGACGGTAGCGTGTCACGATGGTGGACTGGAACGGTGAGTTCCCCGGAAGACCGCATCCGTAGTTTACGGAGACCAGCAAGGCGACCTGTGGCACGGCGTTCGAATCTCGGCAGCGACCGCCGCTTCGGGTCCACAGCGCTGACAGTGATATTCACAATGTCAATCACTTCACCCGCCAATTGATATCCGTAGAATTTTTGATGCAGCGCCTCGAATCGCCCGAACGTATCGCGCAACATGGAATCGGTAACGTCCAGCGTGGGTAGCTCGATCTCATGTTCATAGTTCTGACCAGCGTACCTCATTGCTAACCTCGCCGTTACTTGTGGCTTCCCCCCGACTCCCTCCTCCTTAAGCTCCTCACATGCCGTAGCAGCAAGCCGGTCGAGATGACCGCGAAGCTCCTCCGCATGAACCGCAGTGGACCTGAGCGATACGGTAGCCACCTGATCACTCCGCAGATCGGCAATGAGAGCGCCGAAAGCGGAACAAAGGCCGGGATGTGGCGGTATCAGGACGCGCCGGATCTTAAGTCGTCGAGCAATGGCACTGGCATGCAAAGCCCCGGCCCCACCAAATGCTACTAGACAGTAGCCGCGGGGATCGATCCCTACTTCTACTGTACGAACACGGATCGCATTCACCATGTTCTCATTTGCTATATCAATGATTGCTAGTGCCGCATCCTCCTTGGATATCCCCATCTTCAACGCAAGACCTCCTACCGCACTGGCTCCCGCTTCAGGATCCAGTCGTATCTGGCCTCCAAGAAAGTAGTCCGGATTCAGGCGACCGAGTAGGAGATTTGCATCGGTAACGGTAGGCTCCACTCCTCCTTGTCCATAACATGCAGGACCGGGATCAGCACCGGCGCTCTGCGGTCCCACCCGGAGAAAGCCCCCTCGGTCAACCCACGCAATAGAACCGCCACCCGCGCCAATCGTAGTAAGCTCAATCGTCGGAAAGATCAGGGGAAGGCCAAACTCAACATCGAACTGTGCCGCGTAGCGCTCATGACCACCCGTGATGACAGCCAAGTCACAGCTCGTCCCTCCCATATCAAGCGTGATAAGGTCGCATCCGGCTTCGAGCCCGAAATGCTTGCCCGCCATCACGCCACCGGCGAGCCCCGAAAGCAGCAGTTGAACGGGCTCGTGCGCCGCTTCTTTAGCTAGCCGGGTGCCACCATTGGACTTCATCAGACTCCAGCCTCCGCAAAAACCACGGCGGCGCAGCCCTCCGTCGATATCCGAAATAAAATCGCGCAACAATGGTTT
>QIAS01000240.1:0-5376 GCA_003225615.1 Acidobacteriota bacterium
AAAGCCGGAGGCCGAAAGGCCAAAAGCCGGGAGCCCGCCCTCCTCACTGCCCCAAAATCAAAGGCAACCCATTCTTCGTATTCCCAATCACCACCACTTTCGAGTTAGGACTCTTAGCCAGAGTCTCCGTGGCCTCAATCCCCTTCCACTCCAGCAGCTGCGAGCTGATACCCTGCGCCACTATCTGCTGGAAGTCCCGAATTCCCGCCGCCTCAATCCGCTTGCGCTCCGCTTCCTGTTTTTCTTTCTGCAAACGGAAACTCATTGCCAGCGCCTCCTGCTCCGCCTGCTGCTTGGCTTCAATAGACGCCTTCAAAGTCCCCGGTAGCTGAATATCCCGCAGCAATACGTTCTCCACCAGCAATCCGCGCTGGTTCAGTTGGCTTGTAAGCTGGTCGTAAATCTGCTTGGCGACCATCTCCCGCTCCCCGGTGTAAAGCGCATTAGCCGTATGTGAAGCCGTCGACTCGCGAATAGCCGCCCGCAACGTCGGCTCCACCACCACACTCTCATAATTCGCGCCCGTCTTCTGGTACACGTCCGCCGCTTTCTCCGGATTCAGGTGATAAATAAGCGAAGTATCCAGATTCATCACCAGCCCTTCGCTCGAAGGCACACTGGCCGACTCCTTAATAGTCTGAGTCTGAATCGACATCTCGTTATTCGATTTCAAAGGATTAATAAGGTGAATCCCTTCCCCCAAAACCTCACCCGTCACCCGTCCGAACAGAGTCAGCACCCCCACGTGCCCCGTGCTTACTCGCGTCACCGACGAGAACAGCGCGATCACAATAATGAACGCGGCAATCCCCAAACCGATCAACCGTATGACTCCACTTCCATCGACATCAATTACCTTCCCCGGCGAGCTCCCATACATTGGCATAAGAATTCCTCCCGGCCCGATTGTAGGCTTGCTACCACCGCATTCGTAAGTGGTTTTATTGGCCACCATTTAGCCGTTCAACCCATATTGACATCAACAGTGACATTCGTATCCTTCAGGAATTATTTCGCTCTCCTGCGGAAAGCCACGTCCCACAAGCCTTCCGCGAGATTTCCACATCGCGGATTGCTGCTTAAAAGCCCGCGCAAGTCCGCCACCGCACGACAACAAAGGGGAAAATTCGCGCCCCCTGCGATTTTCACTCAATCCGTTGCACTCCCTTTGCACCAACTCCGCAACACCCCCTTGTGGACTGCACGCATGTCGCTGAAAAATCACGCGATACACTTCCGCATTTTTGATTGACTCTATTTTCAGAAGGAGTAAAACCATAATCGTTCTTTGACACGTTCTAAGTTTTCCCGGTTGGTGCGGCGTCCGGGGCTCGAGTCAAATCACCTTCTGCATTCGCAAGAATGAAGTGAAGGAGGGTTTGGTAAGGGTCTATAGCAAAGTGCTGGTCGAGGCGAACAAGAGCCACTGTCAAAGGCAGGATAGAGTCCCGAAGCGTTAAGCAGGTTTATCCGGTTGGCGGTAAGCCCGGAGCCCGAGCAACGATCGCGCGTCGCATCCCGCAAGGAAGTGATGAGGGCAGGTCGGCGAGGGTCTAAAGCGAGCTACTGGCCGAGACGAATGAGCTTAACACCACTTCGGGGCTCTTTATTTTTTGGGCGCTTGTGCGCAATTAAAACTGAACTACACCCCTCCGACCGCCCGAGGCGACCCTCGCCACCTGAGCATTGCTAGGACAGCGCTCTTCGCTTGCGCCTCAACCATTTCAGCCAAATCATCAAGCCAATCGCGACCACGGCCATCACCCAGGGGAGATGATGGCGGAATAAGTCTCCGACTACTTGGACAATCTGCGGACCGAACTTCAGGGTCAGCACGGCCAGCACAAAGAACCTGACAAACCTTCCGGCGAAGATTGCGGCGAGGAAGCGGGTGAAGCGCATCTCGAATCCGGCCGCCGCAAGCACGAACAGCTTGAAGGGGAACGGCGGCGGCAGCATGGCGGGAAACATCAGCGCCCAGAACTCATGGTTGTCAAATGACGCGTGGATTTTTTCATAGCGGGCAGGCGGGATCCGTTTGCGCAGGAGGGTCTCGCCTCCCAGGTAGCCGATCAGATAAATCACGCTGCTGCCCACCGCCGAACCTGCCGAGGCCAGCAGCACATAAAACAAAAATCTGGGACGGTCGTTGTAGACGTAGCTGGCTACCACCGCGTCCAGGGGCAGGCCCATCAACGACGCGTCGACCGCGGCGAAGGCGAAAACTCCCCAGGGGCCCAGGGGGCCGAGCCAGCTCCAGATCCATTTCGTGTAGCGGGAAAAAATGTGCTTGAGGGTTTGCAAGGTGGACAGTTTACGCGATAGGCAGGAAGGACGAAGCGCGATTTACGAAGGACGAAGTACGAAGGACGGCGAGGGGACCGCGGAATGGCGTTCGTAGAAAGAAAAGCATTAACCACCAAGGACACGAAGAGGGACGCTATTTCAACCGAGGACCCCGCTCTGTTGGAAGTTCTTGTGGGCCTACGGGTTGAAACTGAGTGATTAGGGACATTCAAAGTCTCAGCACAAATGCTTGTTTGTCCGCAACCGTAACGTCATTGAGTCAGAATCTCCCTACAGCCCTACAGCAAGCCATTGCCCGACTTCTGCCTGAACCGAAAATGTTCGACGTGGATCGCGCCGAAAGCGATCTTCGAGGCTGTACGCATTCACTTCTAACGGAATCGCCTCGTAGCTGCCGCCATTCAGGAATCCGCGAAGGTAAAGGTCGGAGAAGCGCGGAATGCCAAGCTGCCGATACTGCTCTACGTGCACGAGTTCGTGAAATAAAAGACCAGCCGTCAATCGCTCGTGTGAAACGACAACATCGCAGAAAGTAATTGCGCCCATCGCGGATTGGTCAGGCAGGTTGTTGAATCCCAGACCGCGCAGCATCGGATAAAAGTCCGGGTTTGGCACTCGCTCGCCTTCGAGCACAAGCACGCGGACACTGTCGATAACCTCTCGAGCAAAGAATGGCTCCAAAGGCGCTCGCTGCTGTGCGGACAGCGGAACAGCACGAGGCGCATATTTCTCGCGCTGTGCCGAAATGTACCCGGCGACCAGTTTAGAGACTTGAGCAATTTGGTCAGGTGTTAGTTTTGGGGTTGCCATCTTGGTCCTCAAAGTCTGGGATCGACGGGCTCGCTTTCGAGCGCCAGCACACCGAACACACACTCGTGCACTCGTCGAAGCGGTTCCCGCTCGACAAACCGCTGCATTGCTTCGATGCCCAGAGCAAATTCTCGCAAAGCTAGTGATCGCTTGGTGCCGAGACCCCTTGCACGAAGGCGTTCAAGGTGCTCTGGCGCAGTGTATTCAGGTCCGTAGATGATGCGAAGGTATTCCCGGCCACGGCACTTTATGGCTGGCTGAATCAACCCCCGTCGATTTCTACCAACGAACTGGGAGGGCTTTACGACCATGCCCTCGCCTCCTGAAGCGGTCAGTTCTTCCCACCAAGCAATGCCTTCCCGCTGACCGTCATCGTCGTTTAGATTAACGACCTTGTAGGGTGTTGCCAGAAGCAGTCCGGCATCAGCAGCGCAAAGGCGACCCAGCGTTGTCATGTGCCACACGTGATCTTTGTCCGTGTGCACCGCCCGCTCGCTTGCCAGCAAATGAAAAGGCGCAAGCTTCAGGTCCGCCAAAGAGTGAACCGTCCAGCAGTAGCCGCGATATGCCTCGATGTATTGCTCTGCCATCACCCGGCGTTCCTCGTAGCGTCCTGCGAGTTCGGAAGCTTCTGGCACATGTTTGCTGGTTTTCTGCAACGCAGCTATCGAGGCTGCAAGACCAGCGCGAGCAGCCGCCCCGGTCGGAGCGTACTGCTGGCGAAGCAAGTCCTGCGCTTTCGACGACCACGGCATCAGTTCGCAGTCGATGCACAGCCAGTCAGTCGCAAGCTCGTCCCACAAACCGGACTTGGTTGCGGCTGCCTGAATGCGACCGAGGAATTCTCGCTCTAACGCACGCTCGTTGAAGAATCTCCTGCCCGTCCTCGTATAGCAGACGCCAATCTCGTCCTGCTCGACCCCGAATCGCCGCAATGCTGCATCGCGGTCGCGGCAAACGATCACTACCGCCCTCGAACCCATGTGTTTCTGCCTTGGTCGTCTCGCTAGGAGACATTGTTGGCGGCAGGTAGATTAGCCACTTTGGATTTGTGGCGAATCGGCTCATCACTTCCAGTGCAGCGATGGCATTTTCTTCTCGGACGGTAAGATTCCCGTGGAGCCGTGTTTCAATAATCCTTTTTCCGATGACATCGTCAATATCGAGAACGTCATCCTGCTCGTGCTGCTGAGACAAAGAGGTCGTCGGTTGCGCCGATACCAAAGGCTTCGCGGGTTCGTAATAGGTCTTGTGAGCCGACACGGAGACAAACTCTTTCTCCGGGTAACGGAGCGCCGTCAGCTTGCCGCCGAACACGCATCCGGTATCGATATTGACGGTGCGGTTCAACCACTGCGGCTCACCTACTGGCGTGTGCCCATAGACCACCGAAGCCTTGCCGCGATAATCTGCCGCCCAGTTGTAGCGAACCGGGAGCCCGAATTCATCCGTTTCTCCTGTGGTCTCACCGAAGAGAGCGAACGAACGAATAGCTCCAGAACCGCGCCCCTGCATCTCTTCCTTCATTCCCGCGTGGGCTACGACCAGCTTTCCCTCATCAAGGACGTAATGACTAATGAGACCATCGAGGAAATCAGCAACCTTGCTCTTGAATTCAGGTGGTTCGACTTCAAGCTGCGCAATTGAATCAGCAAGACCATGTGCGATCTTCACATCCTTGCCGCGTAACTTCTGTAGCAGCTTCATGTCATGGTTGCCGGGTACACAGAGTGCCGTCCCCGCTTCAACCATACCCATCACGAGTTTCAAAACTTCGGGAATCTTCGGCCCACGATCAACCAAGTCGCCGAGGAAGATCGCCTTTCGGCCTTCGGGTGTTACGACTCGATGTCCCCCACCGTTCCCCTCTATTGAATAACCAAGGGTCGTCATCAGTTCCCCCAGTTCATCGAAGCAGCCATGAACGTCACCGATGATGTCGAACGGCCCATGCTCGGTGCGTCGATTGGTCCACATCGGCTGCCGCACTATTTTTAGTCCGTCGAGTTCCTGAGGAGACTTGAAAACGTGTACTCCACGAAACCCTTCTCGCTCCAAGCCCCTGATCGAACGTCGTAGCTGCTGCGCTTGATTCCGGACGACATGGGGACCGAAATCTCGATTCGGTCGGCTCCGATTCCGCTCTTGGCAGACCTTCTCCGGGAAGTCGAAAACGATGGCAATCGGCAGCACATGGAACTCGCGTGCCAGAGCAACCAGCGGCTTTCGTAGCATCGACAACGGTCAGCCGCCCCGCAG
>QIAS01000240.1:5412-9504 GCA_003225615.1 Acidobacteriota bacterium
TGGTCGTTTTCGTCATCCGATACCAGACCGCGACAGTAATCAGAAGACAAGACTTCCGTTGGCTTGAAATGCTCGCGAGCAAAGGTAGATTTTCCGCAGCCCGAAGGACCGACGAGCAAGACTAGTGAGAGTTCGGGCACCGTGATCTTCATAGTCGGAACACTCCCATCTGGGTCGGTGCGCCGATTTGTTGATCCTCTTCACCCACGGGCCTGAACTCCACCGCGTACCCGAACCTCTCCCCTATCCCATTCGCCCATTTCTGGAACTGTTCGCGATTCCACTCGAAGCGATGGTCACGGTGCCGGAAGTGTCCAGCGGGAAGCGTCTCGAACTTCACGTTGTATTCCGCGTTAGGTGTCGTCAGCACCGCCTTTTGCGGGCGGGCGAACTCAAACAGCACCCGTTCGAATGCCGCGAGTCGGGGTTCATCCAGATGCTCGATGACCTCGACCACAGCGGCAGCATCGAATCCTGCCAGCCGCTTGTCCCGATACGTGAGTGAGCCCTGAATGAGTTTTATCCGCTCCTTTTGCTTCGGCGGCAGGGTATCTAAGTGGAGCCGCTCGGCGGCTACTTCGAGGCTGCGGTATGACACGTCCATTCAGACGATCTCCTCGAACTGTTTGTCCTTCAGTAGTTCACGGATGAGTTTTCCTTCGCCGCAACCAAGATCGAGGACCCGCTTAGCACCGCTCGTCCTGAGCTCCGAAGCGACCTGCTGGAGTCGGGCGTCATGGAGACGAATGGGAGTTTCAATCGCCTGTTCCTGCTCCTCCTTGGTTTCCTGTTCTGCTTCGGGATCGAGCGATTCATCCTCCGTGAGCCGAGCCAACACTTCCCGCGTCAGCTTTCGGAATCCGCGTAGATAGCGACTTACGATTGCCTCGCGCTCAGGATGTGACTGTAGCCATCCCTCCCCATGCCGTAGCAGCTTTTCGACTTCATCCTTCCCCACCCAGTAGTGTTTGTCCGCGTCTAGCACTGGAATAAGGACATAGAGATGGGTCAGCAAATCCTGCAAGGTAACGTTCTTGCTTATCTCTACGGTGTAGTACGGCCCGTCGCCCCATTCGGGAAACTTCTCGTCAAGCGGATGATGTTCCGCCACGACCTGATAGCCGAGGGTTTCGAACAGTCGGCGAACAAACTCCTCCCCGCCACGGCAAGGCAGGACGGCAATTCGCGCACTGAGAGGCAGCGGAACTGTTACGAGTTCTGGGCGATCTTTACTGTTCCCCGCCAGTGCGGAATTGAAAATCCGAGCTATGGCGACACTCATGAACGACGAAGCCACGTATGGACGGTCATTGACGTACTGGTCCAGCATCCCGCCCTCACCGGAGGGTCCACGACGAGTGCGCACTAACCCCACTGGGTCAATGTCCAGCAAAAGCGCAGCGGTGCAACGGGTCCCTGATGCTTCGGGATAGAACACATGGACTTTCCCAAACGAGAGTTCGAACGTCTGCACGCGGCTGGGGTTCTTGTGGAGCAGATAGCCCAAGTCCGTCGCTGGACTCTTGGTGTTAGTGATTGTTAGAAGCATGGCTGAAGAGCCATTATGCCTGAATGGAAGCAGCATTTCGCCGCGGCGCACTTATGCGAGCAAGACGCATACAATGACGCCATGCAGGACCTCACGAATCGAGTTGCGCTTGTGACTGGAAGGCAGCCGGGGAATCGGAGCCGCCGTCGCTATCGCATTGGCTGGTGCGGGTGCCGATGTCGCCGTGAACTTCCGAGAACGTGCCGACGCAGCGAATGCGGTCTGCGGCGGAATCAAAGTGATCGGGAAGAAAACAATTGCGGTTCAGGCAGATGTCTCAGTCGCCGGCGACGTGAAGCGCATGGTCGCAGAGGTCGGGCCAAGCCCGGTGCCGTCGACATCCTCGTCAACAATGCTGCTATAGCCCATCCGCGCAAAGCGATCCGAAGCTGGCGCACTTAGATGGGCTCAATCTCAGCCGAGCATGGATGCTGGAGGGAGTAGCTGCTGATTTACAGAAGAACGACAAACGGCTGCCATCGATCATGGCGGCTGCCGAGGCACACAGGCGGGCTGGTTTGGCGGCTGTGACGGGCAAGCATTACGAGGGCGGTCATTGGCTGGGAAGCTTTGCAGTTTATCTTGTCACAAAACGAGGAATTTCACCCTACTAGCCGCTTCAGGTTGACCGCTCCCCGCCTTCTCATAGATGATTGTGACGCATGGACGTTGAACGCATCATTGACGAGATTGAGCAGCTACAGGAAATGTTCGAAGCGCCGGATATTAGGCCACTCAGCGCAAGCGACATCTCGGCTGCCAATCGAAGGCACGACGAAATGCTCGCGCACAGCCCTTGGTTTAGGCTTTGGCAGCGATACGGAGTCTGTTGCCGAGCCGATTCCCCTATGCTCCGATTAGGTGAAATCGACAGCTAGACTTGCGGGACTTCCGAGACTTGGAACTAAGGGAACTTCAGTGCCTAAGACTGGTCATACCGCTCCCGACTCACGCTCGGGTGTGAACTATGTCGGTACGCTCTGGCAACCTCAACAGGAAGAGCCCTTCACTCGTAAGCTCAGGCACACGCCACAGGTTCGCCTCGCTGTCACCGATGATCGATCCACGCTCAATGAATTCGTCAATCATTCCGTCCTCCTAATGCAGGAGTTCGGATATTGTGCAAGCCCTCACAAACCCTTAGCCCGTATAACGGTTTAGCAAACCGCCGCCTTCAGCCACTCGGCCACCTCTCCGGCGAATTGTTTCAATAGATTAACACAGTGTTGCTGCTCGACGAGCGCTGCCGTCAGGGCCGCGCCGCGGAGCTTTTGTGTTGCTGTCTCGAAGCATCAGTCGGCGGCTTCGAGTCGATTTCTTCCGTTTGCTTTGGCGCGATAGAGGGCCTTATCCGCGGCCGCAATCACTGCGTCTACTTCGCGGGCTTTCGTCGTCGGCTGGGCCACACCCATGCTTACCGTGACTGAGACTGCGCCTCGGCCGCGCCGTGGTGACAGAGAGCGCGAAAGCCGGCCTCTCCTGACTTGGGCTTTTCGCCGGTCATTTTTGCGGGGAGCGTAACGGCGATCCCCGCCGCGCACATGAAACGAAGAACTCTCGATACTTTCCCGCACCCGTTCCAGGTGCTGCATGGCGTCCTCGAGCGACATTCCTGGGAAGATAATGGCGAATTCCTCTCCTCCGCAGCGAAATGCTTTTCCACCTCCGGTGACTTGCGCCAATTTTCCCGCCACCAGGCGCAGAACCTGGTCGCCAGTGTCATGGCCGTAGGTGTCGTTGAATTGTTTGAAGTGGTCAATGTCGACCATGGCGAGGGCGTACGGGTCCTGCAGCGCAAGCCGGGCTTCGTTGAAGGCGCGGCGAGCGGGAAGGGCGGTCAGCTCGTCCTGGTAGGCCATCGAATACGAGGTCTCGATGATGGCAATCAGCAGCGTGAGAGCTGCGGTTGCCATGTAGATGCTGGGAGTGCGCCCGATGGTGCCTGAATAGAAAGCGAAGAACGAGCCGATCAGAGACCAGAAAAAGCCGCTTTCGACGGGCTTGGGAATTTCGAAAAAACGGATGAGAAGAAATATTCCTGCGACCAGGAAGGCAAGTAAGCTGGCTTGGGAAAGATTGGTCCAACGAAACCAGTGCGGGTTGAGCGGAGAGTATTCAAATAAGGCGAAACCTGATATTTGTCCTGGCCGGCACAGCACGGCCACAAATACCGATTGAAGGAAAATGGAGAGCAGGCGGGAGGCCACGACGGGAGCGGACAGTCCACGCTCGCGCGCCCATCCGAGAAAAAGAAGATTGAGCGGCACAAGAAATGTGATCGCCTCAAACGCGATCCGGCCCGGACCGGTCGCGGGTACCTGGCGTGCTCCAGAAAAGAACTCCAGCGCTCTTTCCGAAAGCAGAAGAATGAGCAGCGCGTACAGCACCCGGCTGGAATGAAAACGCCACGCGAGGACGATCCCGACACCGAAGACCGCATAGTAATAGAAGGCGATGGCCGAGGCAGGAAGCGAGAGCCAGTGGCTCTCGATAAGCATGACCGTAGCCAGCAAAACCAGGCCGCTGGGGAAGAACAGGGGCCG
>QIAS01000240.1:9529-10096 GCA_003225615.1 Acidobacteriota bacterium
CAAAAAGTAAGTAGCGGAAATTATGATCGGCTAAAGGGGCTGGGTGGTTGACCTTCCGGGTTCCCTTGCGAGAGCGGCTGGAATTCGGCTGGCGGCAACGAGCAGGGGGAACAGAGCAGGCTTCCGCCCCGAGTTTCATTTTTGCACCCGAGTTCGCATTGCGGAAATGCAGACCTTCGTGCGCCCCCAACACCATCCTCCCCGTCGGAACAATCTTTAGAATCGGAATGCCCTATTAAAGGAATTTTATATATGAGAATCCTGATCGCCGAAGACGATAGCGCATTGGCCAGCTTCGTGCGCAAAGGCTTGGAAGCGGAACATTATGCCGTGGACGTTTCGGGGGACGGAGAGCAGGCTCGGGCCTTGGCCAGCGAACTCGATTTTGATCTGGTGGTGCTTGATCTGAACCTGCCCCGGCTGGATGGGGTGTCTATCCTACGCTCCTTGAGAACCAAGAAGACGGACATGCCGATCCTGGTGTTGACGGCGCGCAGCCGGGTTGAAGACCGGGTGCAATGTCTGGACACCGGGGCAGACGATTACCTGGTCAAGCCGTTTTCGTTT
>QIAS01000240.1:10108-11870 GCA_003225615.1 Acidobacteriota bacterium
GAGCTTTCCGCCCGTATTCGCGCGCTGCTGCGCCGCAGTCACACACCCTCGCAGGCGGTGCTCACGGTCGATGATTTGAAGCTGGACCGGGTGGAACGCCGCGTGGAGCGGGGTGGCAAGCGCATCGAACTAACCTCCAAGGAATTTGGTTTGCTCGAATACCTGATGCGCAATGCGGGAAGGCGAATCACGCGGGCCATGATCATCGAACACGTGTGGAACTTATCGTTCGACACCGCGACGAATGTGGTGGATGTGTACATCAATTATCTGGAACAGCCTCTGGACTCGCTTGACGTACAGAAAGTTGCGGACCTTATCGCGCAGGACAAGTCCCTCGCGGCGCAGTGCCTCCATCTAGCCAATTCCCCGCTCTTTGGACGATGGCAGGAGGTCGACTCGGTTCGCAGCGCCGTGGTTGCGCTCGGTCTTCGTCGTATGCGCGAGATCGCCATGTCGTGTTGCCTGCTGCGGCTCTGGCCAGGAGAGAAATACAACATCGACCCAGTGGTGTTTTGGGAGCATTCCATGGGATGTGCTCTGGTATGTCGGCGCTTTGCCCACCAGATCGGCTTTGCGAACGCTGAAAAGGCCTACCTGGCCGGATTGCTTCATGACGTAGGCATCGTGGTGAACCTGTGGACCCTGCCCAAGGAGTTTGGAGAAGCTTACGAAGTCGCGCGCTCGCAACGTATCCCGCTCCACGAAGCCGAGATGCAGACTTTGGGATTCACCCATTGCGAGAGTGGCCGAATGCTGGCGGAACGATGGCACCTCAGCCCGGAATTGCTCGAAGTAATCAGCCGCCATCATGACGTGCAAAGCGTAACCGAGCATGGCGGCCTTGTCGCAGTGGTTGCAATCAGTGATCTATTGTGCCGCATGAGCGGCGTAGGGCACGGCCATGGGGAAGAACGCCAGGTGAACTTCCTGGAAGAACCGAGCTTTGCCCTGCTGATCAAGGAATGTCCGCCTCTGGGAAGTTTTGACTGGGCACGATTCACTTTCGAAATGGAGGCCTACGTGGAGGAGGTAAAGCACTTGGTAAGCCTCATCTACCGCCCGCAATGAGCAGCGGACTCAATCCTCCGAGTGGGATTCGGGTACTAGTCGCGGACGATAGCGCCTTCATGCGTACCGCCCTGACTCGCATGATCGAATCGGACCCCGGCCTCCGCGTCATAGGCACCGCACAGACGGGAACCCAGGCGCTCGAGAAAGTAAATTCGCTAAAACCGGACGTTGTGACTCTAGACGTGGAGATGCCCGGCATGAACGGACTGGAGACCCTTAAGCACATTATGAAGGAGTCTCCCCGTCCGGTGATCATGGTCAGTTCGCTCACCCAGGAAGGCGCCGAGACCACACTCGAAGCCTTGGCCGAGGGAGCATTTGACTACTGCGCCAAACAGCTCTCTTACGCGTCGCTGGATATCGTAAAAATCCGCGATGATCTGGTTGCGAAAATCAAGGCGGCTGCATTGTCTCGGCCTCTGGTTCGCCCGTCGGCTTCGACCCCAGCTCCCATCATTCCTGTCATACCTCGTGACTCGTATCAGCCGACCGCAGCCATCGTCGCTCTTGGCACCTCCACCGGAGGTCCCAAAGCTTTGCAGGAGATCTTGCCAATGTTGCCCGAAG
Source organism: Acidobacteriota bacterium (assembly GCA_003225615.1). Lineage (GTDB taxonomy): Bacteria > Acidobacteriota > Terriglobia > Terriglobales > Acidobacteriaceae > QIAS01. Next base: position 11,750 of record QIAS01000240.1, read on the forward strand.
ACTTGCCCGTTGGCGTACTCATCGTGCAACACATGCCAGTGGGGTTCACCGGTCCGTTTGCGCGACGACTCGACAATCTCTGCAAGATTTCAGTGCGAGAAGCCGCTCATGGAGACTTGAT
>QIAS01000241.1 GCA_003225615.1 Acidobacteriota bacterium
CCGCTGGTGGTTAAGAAAATGTTTGAGGATAGCGAAAGACTCCGTTCCACTCGACGCAACCTTGGTTTATACTTCTGGCCCCCCACGTCCCAGGATCAGACACTGCAAGATCCAGTTCAGGCGGAGATCATGCCCAGCTACTATGTCGTGAAAGAGGGAGACTTCCTCTCCAGTATTGCCAAAGACAATGGCTTCACCAACTACGAGACAATCTGGAACGATCCTAATAATGCGTCTCTGAAGCAGAAGCGCCAGAACCCCAACGTCCTCTTTCCCGGCGATCGACTGTTTATTCCCGAGCTCAAGCCACGCGTCGAGTCCTGCAGCACCGACCAGCAGCACTGTTTTAAGGTAGAGAAGCCCGACCTCAAGTTGCGGCTGGTTCTGGAAGATCTCTACGAAAAGCCCATTGCCAATGCCAAGTGTGATCTGGTTATCGAGGGCAACACGTTTCCCATGACAACCGACGGTAAGGGCAAACTCGAGCAGGCAATCCCGCCCGACGCCCACACGGCTGTGCTGATCATCCACGATCCGCAGACCCCATTTCAGGAGACTGCCTTCACCCTCAAAATTGGCAATCTTGATCCTATCGATGAGGTTTCCGGACAGAAAGCACGCCTCAACAACCTCGGATATTTTGCTGGCGATGTGAATGGAGATGAGGCTGATAACGACACGCAGGATGATGAGGGACAGGATGACGGGGAACAAGATGACGATGCCTTCAAGTCGGCCGTGGAAGAATTCCAGTGTGATCAGGGGCTAACCGTAGATGGCATCTGTGGCCCCAAAACTCAAGCCAAACTCAAGGAAGTGCACGGGTGCTAGAAGAAATTATGGAAGCCCATGAGCGATGACGAAGCCGTAATTCACAATGCGAGCAGCGCAGGGGTAGCCGCCTCCCATGGCACTTCGGATCCGCCAGAGATCCTGGTAGCTCCATCCACCGCGCGCGAACTCAATACTGTGCGCATGCGGCTCATCCCTGTGGCTTGCTGGCGCGTGGACGACATACGGTTTCGTTTTGATTCCTCATTTGTGTTGCCGGCAATCGCTGCCGACATGAAAATTCTGGCGATTCTGGTTAAGGTGCATCAGGATTGCCCGCTTTCCATCTTCGGACACGCCGACCCTGTAGGCAGCGACGATTACAACAAGACACTCAGTGGCCGCCGGGCAACTGCGATCTACGCCATGCTCATACGGGATACCGCGAAGTGGGAGAAATTATTTCGCGAGCCCTTTGGAGGTGACAACTGGGGCGAGGATTCAGTCCGGGTAATGCTCAACGCCGTCGCGCAGAGCAAGTCGCCCAGCGCACCGACGCCTCAGCCTCCTGCGCCCGCCGAGCAGTTTCGAAACTTCTCCGGCACAAACGGCGGCGGAAACCCCACGCCTTCGGTGAGTGACGACCAGGTACACAGTGTTGCCAACGACAGCGGCAAGCGGCGGCAGTTATTTCTGGACTACATGAACCTGCTGTGCGGCGATCTGCTGTTGGATAAGACAAAAGACTTTCTGGCGCGGGGTCAGGACGCGGGCGGCAAAGGCGATCTGCAGGGATGCAGTGAGTTTAACCCGCTCCTGATTTTATCGCAGGATCAACAAACTGCTTTCGACCAGGCGAAACAGAATAAGGACGACGCTACCCTCCAGCAGCGTAATGATCTCAATGCACAAAACCGCCGCGTAATGGTCCTGATTTTCCGCAAAGGCAGCCGCGTCGATCCTGCAAAATGGCCTTGCCCGCGCGTTACTGAAGGTGTAGCCGCATGCAAAAAGCGCTTCTTTTCAGACGGAGAGAAGCGGCGCAGCACCCGCCTGCCCGATAGTGATCGCAAGTTTGACGAGTCGCATGACACCTTTGCCTGCCGCTTCTATCAACGCCTTTCGTCCAACTCGCCCTGCGAACGCATCTTGATCACGTTCTCCTTCCGCCTCTACGATCTCGAGCGCCGCTTCATCCCGTTTGCGCCATTCGAGCTCTCCGTCGGGGGCAGGCCTGCGATTAAGGACCTGGCAGACGACAAGGGTTTCGCCATCGTCCCCGATATTGAAGTTCCGAACCAGGTCATTATTCGTTGGGGATTTCCGCCTGACGCGGGGCAGGAACCGCAGATGATCTTTGAAGGTGAGATGTTCCTCAAGCCCGACGAGGATGATCGCGAGACCGAGGCCAGGCAGAAGCTGCAGAACCTTGGCTACGCGCAGGAGAGTCCTTTCCCGGACAACGTTACCGCCTTCCAGCGCGACTACGGGCAACTCGCCAGTCCGGCGTTGGCGCCGACAGGCCAGTTGGACGATGCGACCCTGGCGCTGCTGCGCGATGTCTTCGCGAGTGCCGAGAACGAGCTTGAAAAGGACAAACCAGAACGTAAGGCGGGGTCCTGAACATGGCTAGACCTTCTCCCTTCGCCAGGCCCACCACTCCCCCCGTAGTTGCCCCCGTCCCTGTGTGCAGGCTGGGGCAACGTTGCCATGTTAACGGCAGAGGTCTGACTACGTTCGGAACCAAATTCCCGCTCGCCACGGTACAAAGGCTTGCGTCCTGCTCGATCCAATTGGTCAACTCGAATTTCCTAAATCCCGGACAGCCTGATCTCCGAGTCGCCAGCGGGGTTCTGATCGCGCCGGAGGTCGCCCTGTTCGCCGCTCATAGTGTGAGCCAGGGTTTCTCCGCGCAAGGCATCAGGGTGCTGATGGACTTCGAGTGCGACACTGCGACTGCCCCGCCGGGAATGCGATCCCAATATTCGGCAGCGTGGCCGACTTGCACCTCTCTGGCGACTGCTTCGCAGGCGGTGGAGGTCAAGACTTTAGAGATCGACAGCTCGGTGGGTCTCGACTACGCCATGGTGCTGATCAAGTGGAACAGCGCGTCCGCCTCGAATCAGGTCAAGCTGCCGCGCATCCCCATCATGCCCAAGCCCGGCTTCTTCTTCTCCAACGAGCTGTTGCTCATTGGGCACCCGGGCGACAGCTCCAATCAGGGCGAGCCGACCCAGGCCTGTGCCTTCAAACTTGTCCAAGCCAAAGGTCCCAATCCCCAGAATGTGACCGACGCTAATAACCCGGATACTTATGGCTATGGGGAGTTTGGTTTTACGGCTGGTGATGGCTTTTCAGGGGGCGGGGTGTTCAATGAACTGGGCGAACTGATTGGCCTGCTGAAGGGAAACGGCGTCGGCGTACCGGGCATGAACGCCAACAACTTCGCCTTTCTCAACCTGGGTCTGGCTGCGGGCAAAACCATGAACGACCCGCGCCGCGGGCGCCTCATAAAATGGTTTAGTAGCGGCGACCCGCTCAAGCCCGGTGATAGCACCTCCACAACCCCCGTCACCTTTATCTAAACTGTAGGCTTGGGTTTCCCGGTCCTTATTGTGTTTTATCCCTTTAACGGCCGGGAAAAGTCTTCCCAGGTATGCGTGTTTGTTTTGTCCTAATCTGGGGTAAAATGCCGCCTGCAATTCTGACGGGCATGGGAGATTGCTCGCTTTTGGGGAGGTAGCTGTGAGTACTCTTAAGAAGATGTGGGTCTCCACCTTAAACGTTGGTAGGTTGAAACCACTTTGCGCTGTCTGTGTTCTCGTCCTAGCCGTCTTTCCGGCGGCGTTTGCGCAACAGGCGCCAGCTAAGAAACGCGTCGCCGTACTTAACTTCGACTACGGCACAGTCCAGAGTTCGGTGGCGGCGATTTTCGGATCCAATGTGGACGTGGGCAAAGGGGTTTCCGACCTGCTCGTGCAAAAATTGGTGCAGGACGGCATGTACTCGGTCATTGAGCGGAGTGCGCTCGATAAAATTCTCGCCGAGCAGAATTTTTCCAATAGCGATCGGGCTGACTCCACCACTGCTGCCAAGATCGGCCGTGTCCTCG
>QIAS01000242.1 GCA_003225615.1 Acidobacteriota bacterium
TGCTATAGCTCGGCAGTGTAAATACTCGCGGATCACCGTCAAGCTTGGTATAGACAGCGTTGCCCGTGGGAGTGTCATCGCCGATCAGCAACTTTTGCGTTTTATTGTCTTTTTCGGTAATCGCGACTTGCAAAGCGGGTTGATCAAGGCCGTATTTCTTCAGGTCGCCAGCTTTTTCATCAAGTAAGCGATCCGAACTCAACGACGATACGCTCGACAAGAGTTGCGTCACCGCCGGTTGATCCACGGGCAGCGCTCGCGGAGCCGTCATCTGCCATTTGCCTGAGTTA
>QIAS01000243.1 GCA_003225615.1 Acidobacteriota bacterium
GCAACAACCACGACCAGCGGCAGGAGGAACTGGCTGCTGGCGCGTACCCAGTTGAGTTGTGCTCGAGTCATGGTGATGCGACGATCCTCTTGCGATTTCGGACGAATAGAAATCAAGTCTTCGTCCGAAGAAAGCCAGTTCATCGTGTTCAGGGCAAGGTCGCTGTTGCCGTTGAAATTGATGAACGAATTAGCTGCCCATGACGAGCTGCCCACCACAACGAATCGTCCCTGAGAATTCTGCTTGCCCGTATCATAGGTTCCGGCGGCAGCAATCGTCATGGGTCCTTTCTTGTTCTTCGGATCATTCGGATCGACACTGGGAGAACTTAGATTGGTTGTCGCCAGGCTGCTCCTCGAAGTATCGAGAAGGCTTTCCACTTTCGTCTTATCGCCGTTTTTAAGCTGCATGGAGCGGGAGAGCGGGAAGCCGGTTGCGGTACCCTTCATCTCGCTCAGAATCGGATGCGGGTTGTAACTCATAACCAGCGCGACCTCGGGACCGGTGCCTAAAAGTTGGCCGTATGGGTTCAGGTCCAGAATGAGATCCTTGTCCAAGCTCACCCCCCAGCTTTGCAGAAGGTTCGTAACCGCGTCGTTATCGGCAATCTCCGAGCGGCCCATTTTCAACGGTGGATCCAGCATGAACAGCGCGCGGCCGCCATCTTCGAGATATTTCTTAATGGCATCCACTTCCGGCTGCTGATAGTCACGAATGGGACCGGCCACCACTAACACCGTGCAGTCGTTTGGGACCTCGGCCTTTTGCAGCAGGTCAATGGATTTCGCGGTGTACTCGTCTTTGCCAAGCAGCGCTTTGAAGCGGGAATAGCCATTGCGGTCCGCGTCCTCAATCTGATGCTCACCGCTTCCGCTTACAAAGCAGACGGTACGCGTAGTGTTCTTTAGATCGCGAATGAAGGCGCCAGTAATATCTTCTTCGCTCAAACTCCTGGCTTCTTCTTTTCTCGCGCCAATCTGTACGAGGATACCGCCGTTGTAGTTTTTGACACCCGCTGCCCGCGCCACCATCGGGCTCTTGTCAGAGTCGACGTACGCAACATGAACTTTGTGTGAAAGATTGGCATACTCGTCGAGCGTGTCTTTAGCATGACGGAAGCGGCTGCCCTGGTCGAAATAGGTAATGGTCGCGTCCTGCTTCAGGCCTTTTACCACTTTTGCAGTTTGGTCAGAGAGGCTGTAGCGCCGGTTCGAGGTCGTGTCGTAGGACTTGTTGTAGCGATCTGCAAGAACGTTCGCCATCACTACGACGGTTATGACCACGAGGATGTAGACCGTTGCGTAGGCCGCGTACTTGGTTTGTCTTGCTTTGAGCCACTGTCTATTCATCTACGACCTCCAACGCAGGGATTCCATGGAACGCGTGGTGAAGAAGAGTCCCAGGAAAATTACGGTGACATAAAACATGGCGTCTTTCGAATCGAGGACGCCTTTGGCGAAAGATTCGAAGTGGGTGACCACAGAGATGTACGAGAGCACGCGCGCCCAGCCTGCAGTTTCGTATCCGCCGACCCACTCAAGAACCCAGAGCAGCAGGCAGACTCCAAAGGTGGCTGCACCGGCAATGATCTGATTCTTAGTGAGCGTTGAAATAAATGTGCCGATGGCGAGCAGCCCACCTGCCTGAAGCAGCAAGCCGAGATAACCGATGGCAAGCGGCTTCCAGTCGGGATTACCGTAGCGGAACAGGAATGCGAAGTTCAGTGCGGTGAAAAAAAGCATCCCAGCGTAGAGCGCCAGCGCGGCGAGCCACTTTCCGACAATCACCTCGACGTCGCGGACTGGCGAGGTCGCGAGCAGCTCGATCGTGCCGCTGCGCTTCTCTTCCGCGAACAGACGCATGGTGATCATGGGGATGAAGAAAAGTCCAATCACGCTGGCATTCGACAGCAGCGGCCGAATAACCTGCTCATTCAAATTCATCGGGAACATCTGGCCGCGCATCTGTGATTCCATACCGTAGTAGATGAACATGCCCAGCGAATTCCAGAAAAAGAATCCGAAGATCAGGGCAAACACCGTCAGCAGCAAATACGCAATGGGCGAGACGAAATAGCTGTGCAGTTCCTTGCAGAAAATAATCCAGATATTTCTCATTTACTCGGCCCCTTTCGCCAAAACTTCTTCAACGGCCGTGGGCTTCTCCGTAGCCGTAAGCTGCAGGAAAACTTCTTCCAGACTAACTGCGGCCGGTCGAAGCTCGTTAAGATCCCAGCCTGCCTCCACGACTGCGCGGGCAACATCGCCGCGAATAGAGCGATCTTTCTGGCTCTCTACCTCGAAGATCATGCGGTTGCCGCCGCTTTCTTTCATGAGCACGCGCCCGGCGCCGGGAACCTGCTCTAACTTCCGCTGCACGCTATTGGAATCGAGGGTGCCGTTACGACCAGCCACTTCCAACAGCACTGACTCGCCGCCGCGGGCGCGGTTTTGCAGGTTGTGCACCGAATCGGTGGCCACAACCTTTCCTTTGTTGATAATGATGACCTGCTCGCAAGTCTGCTCGACCTCGGGAAGGATGTGGGTGCTGAGAATGATAGTGTGGTCCCCAGCGAGGCTCTTGATCAGGTCGCGAGTCTCGTTAATCTGCTTGGGATCGAGCCCGGCTGTTGGCTCGTCCAGGATCAGCACATCGGGATTGTGGATGATCGCCTGCGCGAGTCCTACCCGCTGGCGATAGCCTTTCGATAACTTACCCAGCAATTTGTTCTTCACATCCACGATGGCACAGCGCTCGCAAACGTAGTCCACTCGCCTGCGCAGATCATCGCCCGATAATCCTTTGAGCTTGCCTACGAACGTCAAGTAGTGCGCCGTGTCCATCTCCGGGTAAAGCGGAGGCGTTTCCGGCAGGTACCCGATGTGCTTCTTGACCTCGAGCGGATGCTCCAGCACGTCGAAGCCGGCGACTGTCGCCGTTCCCGCGGTGGGCGGAATAAAGCATGTCAATACCCGCATGGTGGTTGTCTTACCTGCACCATTAGGTCCAAGAAAGCCAACGATCTGGCCCTTTTGAACCTCAAAGGAAATGTTGTCGATGGCTGTAGTGCGGGCGTATCTCTTCGTCAGACTCTTGACCGTAATCATAGAAAGTTTGTCGCAGGGATTGGGATACACAATGATTAAAACCCTTGATCTGTCAGTGTAATTACTATGTTAAAAAGCCCAGAGCAGCTCTGTCAAATGGTTGAGTCCCACTCACGAGCTTTAGAATTGAGATGGTCAGACAAGGAAAAAACACCGGCGGAAAAATACCGGAAACCCTTTTCAAATGGCCGCTAGTGCCTCGTCCAAGTCGGCGAGGATATCTGCTACATCCTCAATCCCGACCGAAATGCGAACCATGCCGTCGGTGATCCCGATCTGTTTTCTTCCCCTCTCGCCTAGCGCCGCGTGCGTCATGGTGGCAGGATGCGAAATCAGAGTTTCCACTCCGCCGAGAGACTCACCGAGTGAGCATACCCGGACCTTTTTCAGCATCTTCTTGGCGTTAGAAAGTGAACCGGTTTCGAACGTAATCATGGAACCGAAGCCCGACATCTGCCGCTTGGCTAGTTTGTGTTGTGGGTGATCGGGTAGTCCGGGATAAAAAACCTTTTTAACTTTCTTGTGCTGGGCCAGGAACTCGGCAACCGCCCGGCCATTCAGGTCATGCTGCCTCATACGAACCCCAAGCGTTTTCACTCCCCGCAGTACGAGCCAGCATTCGAACGGGGAGAGTATTGCGCCGGCGGCTTTCTGGACGAAAGCCAGCTTTTCCGCCTGCTCGGGCGTGGTGCAGACTACAACTCCTCCTAAGCCATCACTGTGGCCATTCAAGAAT
>QIAS01000072.1:0-11746 GCA_003225615.1 Acidobacteriota bacterium
TAGCTGTTGACGTGCCCGTCCCTAAAGCGACTACGGATGTTGTGACTGAAAAGACCTATGTCACCACTGAACCTGAAATCGAGATCCGCAAGCCGGCAACGCTGGCACAGGCGCTCACAGAACCGGCGGTTGCTGTGGTAAAACCAAAGCGCACGGTCCGCAAAGAGGTTGCACGAACGCGCCGCAGTGCCTAATTTTCCGATTCAACAGGTCACATGCAGGATTGCATTTGTGTCCTGACGAGCTACCTTCAACAGTTCGAGAGCCTGGGCGGTCGGCAGGATACGCAACTCAATCTTACGACGCCGGGCTTCTTGCTTAACTTCGTCCATCACCGGCAAAGCACCCGTACCCGTACCGATCACCAGGCTGCGACACTTCCAAGGGATCCGCTCTTCAACGGAGAGCGGAGTGTGACCAAAATCGTCGCGGAATCTCTTGGAGGCCTTCTTTTTCCGTTTGTGAACTTCTCCGCGGTCGATGATTACGTCATGGTTGTATGTAATGCCATCAATTCGGATGGATCCGAAGGAAAACGCTTCAAAGCGCATATGCGCCTCCACCTAATGCAAGTGTAGGGCGACTTACACCGCAATTGACACTCATTCCAGTGGTTGGAGCGATTGGAGAGCACGCTCGAAGGCTGGCAAGTGGGTCACGCCATTCGCCGTTTGCGATGTCCTCCGGGCCACGCCGCCAGTTTCCAGGCGCTGAGCCGATCAAGACCCAAGTGTCAGCCTATCGCCTGAGGCTTGCGCACTTCGATCTGGCCGTTTCGCACCCGAACCTCCAGGCACGGCTGGGGATGCACGGCTGGGCCATCAAGCACACGACCATCGTCAAGCGCAAATCGAGAGGCGTGATAGGGACAAACAATACTGTCCCCCACCAATTTGCCTTCAGAAAGCGGCCCACTAAAATGCGAGCACGTCTCCGCCATCGCGAAGATTCGCTGTCCGCGACGAACAAGCAGAATGGACACGCCGTCATAGATTGCACGGGTTGGGATGCTGTCCGCCAATTTCGATTCAGCGAGAACGGCCACAAAGTCTTTCGGAAATACTTCACCAGCCGTGCGATCAACGCCTACTCTCTGCTCGTACACCATCTTTCCACCGAGATGAGCTGATAATGACAGGAGGCCATAACCGAGTGCGGCGCAGACCCGACCACCGGTGCGCAACTTTCTCTTGCGCAAGATAAGCGAGGTTGTAAAAAGCGCAGTAACACCTACGTTCAGCAGCCCGTGAATAAGCCCAAGACGGCGAGCTGGAGGATCAACGTCAGACCAATCAGTGATGCCGGTTACGGCTGCGCCGGCTGCGCCCAAGAGCCCGATTGCGAGCGATGTGTCGGCGGCCAGCGAAAACTCACGCCTATTGCGAATCAAATCTAATGCATCAAACATGATCGCAACTGTCCACGCGCCTATTGGCACATCCGTGAGGACAACGTGCAGCGGCTCGCCTAACCAAGTGCCGTTCAAGAAGTTCCTGATCTTTTGTGCGCTCGGTCGTCCGTTAGCATACAGAGCCTTGTCGAGCATCTTCTGCAGTTTTTCCTCTACGAGTTCGCGCGCCGGTACTCCCGATTTATTGGCAGCAAATTCACCAATGATCCTCTGGGGCGAAGTAACAACTGGGTTTGTCATCTGCTCTCCTGAATAGGCCGACTGGCTGCGGTTTAGATGCAAAAGATGTCAGGTTGGCACGCTAGATGTTGACTGGACGCGTTCGGTAGGGGCACGACTATTTCGGTTTAGACCGGCCCAAACAAGAACACGATCACACTGGCATCAACATCGTGTCCGTGTGGTGGGCAACTCGGAAGGTGGCCAGAAACGGGCTTGTGGGAAATGCTCGAGAAAAGGGGTTGCTGGACAACCCCGGTGTGCCAAGTGTGCGGGAATTCGTCAGGCAACATGGGCGACAGGAATAGAACGATTTGGCTGACTGTCGGTTAGGCAGAAGTGGCGGGTCCGGCTATCGGCCAGAACGCGGCCCACGTGTATCTGCGGCGCTCGGTAGTCTACGAACCATGCATCTCGACAGGGTAGATGTCAGAACGCGTGACTGCCCATGCGTTACGTCCGCCAATTTGTGGGAAAAGACGGGTCATCGGGTTTTTGCTCGACACTACGGTTTGTCGAGTCGACCGCCAGGACGAGTAACCGCGCAAAACGATAAAGTCCGGTGCCCACCCGATGCGGTGGTGGAGCTCCTTCTTGGAGCAACACGTGTCCTTCACTCCCGCGCCCAGGCCAAACAAGCGGCCACTTAACGTCACCACGGCAGCACACGCGGTTCTGGGACGGTGTCTAGCCAACCAGCCTGGCTCGCTGCGGCGCTGTACTCGCGGAGATTCAACCGTTCATGGACAAGCCAATGCCCTACGGCGGAACTTCAAAGGTCTTTCTTGTAGTCGCAGGAGGAAACCCCCTCCGCAGAAGACATTTCGAGGACACGATCCAGCGAAAAAGGACCTTGGAGGAAGTCAGTAGATTTCTGCCATCCCAAGAGATTGAAAACTTGGAGAAGATTTACGACGGCTCGAACTTTATCGGGAGCAGTTCCCGGACGCATGAATGAATCGCGCTGAGAGAAGATGATCCCGGGAGCGTGGTGCTTATCTACAATAACGGTCGCATTCGTTTTGCAGGGGAGATTGCCGCCCAGGGGTAGAAAATAAAGAGCTCGCCCGGACTGGTACTTCCCACGGACGTGAGCAATGTTGTACAGAATCGCCGGTGTTGACATGTCATCGTGAACCTGTCGGAGATGCGAAAGAACACTCCCTGGCAATCGGACATTTCCGAATATTGCTCCTCACATTGCTTACGACCACCAGGCGCCGCTGCTGAGCGGCTAGCCGGAAAAGGGAATTTCAGTCATGGGTTCCGTGGTGCATCGGTTTTGTGTTCGTGTTCGTGCGCTGCTCGCCTTCATCACTAATCCAGTAGAGAGGTTCGTGAGGATGAAAATACAAGCCAGGGGTTACGGATCACAAAGAATGTGCCCATTCTGCAGGTTAATCACGTCACGCTACAAGAGTTGTTGCCTGGAGTGCGGCAAATCGTTCAAACCAGCCTAAAGTTCAAAACAGTGCAGTGATTTCCATCACGAGAGGGGGAAATAATGGCTGACCAGGCGTGGACCGTTAAGGAATTAACAGAAGCGCTTAAAAAGTTCCCATTAGACGCGAAGGTTTATTACGAAATGGGGCCGAACGGACCCGGAACGATTGGAAGGGTGCAGTATGTCAATCCCTGGGGCGACGCCGGCGAGATAGCCGTTCTATTGGAACCGTAGTCAAGATCCAGTCACACGCATTGGGTCACGGAACGTGGCAGGTTTATAAAAGGGCTTGATCGAAGGACCGGTGCTGGAACTGTCGATGAAAGTCTCAGGTTTCCCGCCTGGCCAAGATTCGCCCGCTGTTTTCTGTACTGGGATCGCGTTCCAACAAAGAACGTTCCGGACCTAGAGGCTTGCGCGCTTCCCGCGGCCTGAGTTACAAGCATCGCTTCTCCCCATATCATCGAGCCTCCGTCCCAACTGTTCGAGCGCAAGGGACGTCGCTCGCGGTCGGAATAGTAATAGTAGTCGTCTGCCACCCGCGTGTAATCCAACTCTGAGGATGTCGCCAATACCCCGCATTCCGGGATTCTTACGACACAGTGCGCAGCTTCAATCGGCAAGGGCAATGCCCGATCGATACCGTATTCAACTCTGACCCATCCGATATAACCCTCCGGCAAAAGGTACCTGGTTGGGAGCAATTTCTTTTTCGGCGACTTTCGTACAATCGTAAGAAACGGATATCCAGTAGCGGCCACGATCAGAGCTACAGTAATAACGAGACTCATCGCACCGCCTTTACTCGGACTAGCATCGCTGAGTCTTTCCCTCTCCTCTGCACAAAAGAGGTTGCCGGAACAACCTTCGACAACCGGAGAGTGCCCATCGAGATGTCGAAGGCAATGATTTCACGAGAGCACTTAAGAATCTGTGCACAATTGCTCAAATCCGCGACGCTGAGCTAACTGAGCAGTATTGAACAGACAGGTCAAACTCCGAGGGCTAACTTGGTTCCTCGCAACAGGGGGAACTATGAATACGCTTCGCATAGTGATTGCTGATGATCATCAGGTTGTTCGTTTAGGTGTACGGTCGCTGCTTGAATCCCACGTTGGATGGGAAGTCTGCGGCGAGGCCGCTGACGGACGGGAGGCGATAGACAAGTGCGAGCAGTTAAAACCGGACCTTGTCATTCTGGACATCTGCATGCCGAAACTGAACGGTGTAGACACCGCCCGCCAGATCCTGAAAGCCGCTCCAAGCCAGAGAATATTGATCCTTACCGCCGTTGACTCCGAGCAGGTGATCCGGGAGTGTTTGGAGGTGGGTGTTCGCGGGTGGCTTTGGAAGTCGGATGAAACTCGTAATCTTATTCTGGCAGTGGAAGCACTGCAAAGCTACAGGACGTTCTTCACGCCGCGGGTGGCTGAATTGGTTTTGAACGGCTACTTGCAAACAAGTCACCGGCGTTCCGCAGAAACGATTGTTGCCAAATTGTCTCCCCGCGAGCGGGAGGTTGTGCAGCTTCTCAGCGAGGGCAATACTACCAAGGAAGTCGCCTCGATGTTGCACGTAACGGTGAAAACGGCAGAAACGCATCGCACCAATATGATGCGCAAACTTGGGATCCATTCGATCGCCGAGTTGGTGTTGTACGCGGTGCGAAACAGTATCGTACAAGTCCAACTTCCAGTTCCTGTACTTGGACATACCAAACCCGACTTCCGCCGAGCTGAGCTTCTCAGTCAAGGGGAACGCATACCTCCACCCGCCTGTTAAAAGTGTTCAATGTTGAACAGATTCTGGATTGGCGCAGTGTGACAATTTCGCTGTTTTGGGCATTCGCAGCAAACCGCAGATGTGTGTCCAGCATCGTTGAACCTGTAGGAACAGGCGGCCTCGGGCACGTATTTTGCCCCAGCTTATCCACCAAAGCCCGAGGAGGGGGAAATAACGTGCGTGTTCATCTCATCAATCCCAGTGAAGTCTCGTTCGGGACGGCTGTCATCACTCCTCGGTGGTTGTACGTGCTTGCGGCGGCAACTCCTGAAAGTTTTGGCGAGCCCTGCCTGGTCGATGAAACCCTGGCCGCTGTGGATCCCGCTCGCATTCAGGCCGGCGACATTGTCGGTATCGGCATTCACACGGCGAATGCGCTCCGCGGCTACGAAATTGGAAAAATGGCACGAAGTCGCGGGGCCTATGTGGTTTTTGGAGGGATTCACGCAACTCTGTACCCGAACGAAGCACATGAGCTTGGTCGCGCACATGCCGTCGTCAAGGGTGACGGAGATGTCATATGGGCAACGGTGTTGGCTGATTGCTGCCGGGGAACTGCACGATTGACCTATGAAGGCGGCCGGATTGAAGCCTCCGAGTTCTTGCCCGCACGATGGGACTTGGTGCCGAGAAAAAGTTACATGTGGGCGTCGGTCCAGACCGTGCGGGGTTGTCCAAAGCATTGCTCGTTCTGCTCCGTTTGGCGCACCGATGGTCAGCGTCCTCGCCAGCGATCTTCCGACGTCGTGATCGAGGAAGTCGTCCAGTTAAGGCGACTCGGCTTTCGGTTTATCGCTCTTGCCGACGACAATTTTTATCCGGTGACCCTTACCGATCTGCGCCTCGCCGAAGAGCAGCACAACACTGCCCGGCTAAATGAACTCAAGACGATCCGCGCGGAGCGCTTCGCATTGATGAGGCGCCTGGCGAAGCTCCCGTCAGACACGATCTTCTTTACCCAGATCACCATGGAGGCTGCGGAAGACACCGAGTTCCTTGATGCGATGCAGGCGGCGCACATCAAAGGTGCTCTCGTAGGAGTGGAGTCCGTGACTCCGGAGGGCTTGAAAGACGTTTACAAGGAATTCAATTGCGCCGGAGAAAACCTCATCGAGCGGCTGAGAACATTTCGCCGCCACGGCGTGTACGTGCTCGGCTCCTTCATTTTCGGCCTGCCCAGTGACCGGCCGGAAACATTCCAGGCCACTGCCCTTGCTGCCGCCAAAGCAGAAGTCGCGTTTGCGCAGTTTGTGATGTTAACCCCGTACCCCGGAACTGTGGACTTTATGCGGTGGGAAAAGAACATGGAGGCTGCCCCAGTACAGATTGCCGGCATCCCAATCACCCGGCGTTGGCTGATTCCAAGAGCCCTTCGGCCAAAGCTCTATTGGCCGCACCCGACTATGTCAGCCGAGGAAATTCGCGGGCGCACGCAATCCGTCTGGGATACTTTCTACAGTCTGAAGTCAATTTGGGCACGCGCCGGGTTTATAAAATCTCTACGTGCCCGGCTGGCGTTTGTGTTGATCTCAAAAATCTACCGGCAAATGTATGCGGATACAGGGATTGCCACAGATAGTGCCCGCGTGTCTCGATCCGCCCGCTGGGCGCGTTGGCTGGCCAAACCGTGTCAGCGGCTGTTTGCAGCTCGTCCTATGCCGCACCTTGAAGTGCCGGAGGCATGGAGTACATCTACTGGTCTGGAGCAGACGACTCCGGCGAGCTAACAAAATGAGCCGGCTACTCGCCTGTGGTCTTGGGTGCATCGGCACGCCAAACGTACAGGTATTTCTCATCGCTCGACGTTACGACGGGGATTTTTCTCTCGCGGGTTACGCGGTTCAAAGCTGACCGAAGATTCTGCACCTTCTCGCCCTTCAGACTGCTCAGCGGGATTTTGACCGCTTGCCGGGCGTCCAGTTGTGAAAGATCGCCCAGAATGTCCGACACCGCCTTCCGATGTTTTCCTTTGCGGCCCTGCGGAACATCAGATCGATTCACCGACGAGTAGTGCATGCGTTTTCCGTTTCCGTTATATCCCATCGGCGGCACTCCTTTCGTCAGAAACGTATTCGTACGCGGGAAATCCTACTGCAAAGAATCGTATGCTGCAACTGAAAATCTATGAGAACCCCCGGGGGCGCGATCCATTCGGACGCGTATAACTTAAGTTAAGCATTTGCATTGGGATACCCCTGTCTTCGTTTCTCTAAGACTTGATAAGAGTTCAGCCATTTGACTTGAACCGTGCTAGCGTGGCAGCCAAGCGACCGTGCTCAGATGTTTAGGAAGTTATCCTGGTGCAACGCTCCTTGACCTATCTGATCAGCGTGGTCAGCCATGACTCCCAGTGGAGCGACTGTGAAGAAGCGCGCGTTAGACCCCAACACTTTCCTGGCGAGAATTAGCGGCGGCAGGAAAGCCTTGTCGGTTCCGAAAAAAGAAACCATTTTCGCTCAAGGGGATGTGGCGGACGCGGTCTTCTATATCCAAAAAGGCAAAGTGAGACTCAGCGTCGTGTCCAAGACGGGCCGGGAAGCGACGATCGGCATATTGAATGAGGGGGATTTTTTTGGCGAAGGCGCGCTGGCCGGTCAGGTTCTTCGTATGGGATCCGCGGCTGCTTTAACCGATTGCGAGTTTCTGCGAGTGGACAAGCGGGCAATGATGGAAGCGCTTCATCGCGAACATTCCTTTTCCGATATGTTCGTGGCGTACTTGCTGGCGCGGAATATCCGTTACGAAGAAGACCTGGTCGACCAACTGTTTAATTCCAGTGAAAAGAGACTGGCCCGCGTCCTTCTGTTGCTCGCGCATTTCGGCAAGGAGGGTAAGCCGGAGGCTGTGGTTCCCAAAATCAGTCAGGAGATCCTGGCCGAGATGGTTGGAACGACTCGTTCGCGAGTCAGCTTTTTCATGAACCGGTTCAGGAAATTGGGTTTCATTCACTACAATGGGGGGCTGGAGGTCCACAGCTCATTGCTCAATGTAGTGCTGCACGATTGAGAGTTTCCACAGCCTCCCGCGTCAGTGAGCCATTACGAAGCTCGATAACTTGGGGGCGCGGATGGTGATAGAGCTTTGCCCCTTGTAGGCAACGAAGCCGAGTTTTCGGAAGCGATTCATGAAAAAACTCACTCGGGCCCGGGTTGTGCCAACCACTTCCGCCAGCTCCTCCTGATGGATTTTTGGAATTACCAGTTGCGGTTTGCCTTCGTCGTCGAAGTGACCTAGTAACAGAAGAGTTCGGGCCAGCCGTTTTTCAGCGGAGTTGAAAAGGTGATCCATGATGACTTCCTGGTATCGACTGATGCGGGCAAGCAGATAATCAAAGAAAAACGCCGCAAAGGTTTTTTCATCCTGGATCACGCGCAACATCTCTTTTCGCGTAATCCTGAGTATGGTGCAGTTTGTAAGAGTCCTGGCTGACGCCGTGCTCCGGGGCCGAACGGTTGCCAGACATTCCTTTCCTGCGAAGGTTCCTGGGCCGAGCAGGGCAATTGTGCTTTCTTTGCCCTGAGAGTCTACAGTGAGCTTCACCGCGCCCGCCAAAATATAGAAGACAGCATTACCCCGTTTGCCTTGCTTAAAGAGGATCTGTTTTCCCGGGACATAGACAATCGTCCTGCCCAGACCGGCTTGGGAAAGAAAAGTCTTGAGACGAAAGAGCGGCTTTTTCTCACGGGCCTGGAGTATCTGCTGCTCGATCTGCTTCCGCTCGCTGGCGTCCATGAGGCAGCCATGGATCTGGGCCAGCTCACCCCGCTCGTCAAACGTCACGGCGGCGTCCTCCACGGCGTGGACCAAGCTGCCGTCCTTGCGGCGGAGTTCAGCCTCGTTGTATTCGAGCCGGCCCTTTTCCCTCAGGCGCCTTAGGAAAACGTCTCGCGACGCGCGGTCGGGATAGAGTGAGAAGAGATCAACTTTGATCGCCTCTTCGACCGAGGCAAACCCGAGCATGCGTGCGAAGGCTGAATTGCATGTGATCAACCGTCCATCGGGGCTGGCGACGTAGCTGCCCACTGGATTCGCCTCAAAAAAACGCCGGCTTTCCTCGTCGCTACGGTGCCGTACATCCTCCGCTTGCTTGCGCTCAGTAATGTCACGAATGTTGCACTGAATAACCCTCATCCCCCCATTCAGCCCATAAACGTTGCTAACAAACTCCACGGCAATAGACCGGCCGTCTTTGGTTTCAAGCGGGAGAGATTCATAGCGGATATATTCTTTTTCTTGCAACTCTTGAAAAGCCAACTTGCATTCCTTGACGTCTTTGAACGGCCCAATCTCCCACAGTGGCGTCCCAATAAACTCGTCATAAGAGTATCCCAACATATTAATCAGGAATGGGTTAACGTCTGTTATCTGTCCGGTATGAGCGTCCACAATCAGGATTCCATCTTGGGCGGTTTCGAAGAGCCGACGATACCTCAGTTCTGAAGCTCGTAGCGCCTCGTCCGAGTGCCGGGATTGCGTTTCTTCCTGCATGGCTTCCTTCGTGCCTGGCTCGAGTCCGCCCAACGATTCCCTGATGCCGCAAGGCATCACGACCGCCGGGGGTGAGCTGCTGATAAAGTGACGAGCTGTTGGCGAGATCAAAACACTGGGTGGGGTAATACCCTACGCGCTCCTGTCTTGTCTGGCATTCACAGCGTGCTCCATGGTCAGTATCAAGCTCCGGGCGTCTGACCATCTGGTCAAAATTGACCACAAATTCGATTCTCTAAGCAAGAGGAAGCGGGGCCAGGAGACAACAACACGCTCACGCGGATTGAGCGGCTCGGTTCTAATCGCGACAGCACTCGAGCCCCTTTCCGGAAGTGACCCTGACATGATCATCCAAAAATGCTGAAAAGACGACTCTGAGCAATTTTGAACAGTTTCTGCAGATCAGAATATTGGATACTGACCTTGGAGTCGCCCCATGCGTTCGCCCGTCCAATTGAAGTTCCAAAGCAGGCTGCTTCTCTGCATCGATGATGACGAAGATGTGTTGGAATGCGAAAAGGCATTCCTCGAAGGCTTTGGATATACGGTTCTGACCGCGCTTAGCGGCGGTAAGGCCTTGGAACTGGCTTCTATCCATTCGGTTGACGTTGTAATCCTCGACTATTTCATGCCCGAGATGGACGGACAAGAACTCGCCATTAGGATGAAGCGGCTCCGACCACAAGCGTCCATCATCATGCTATCCGGAGCCGTGGATGTTCCTGACCAGGCCTTGAAGTTGGTAGACGCTTTTATATCCAAAGATCGTTTGGCCAGCCAGTTGTTACCAGCGATTGCGCAATTGCAGGAATGTTGATCGACCGCGAGGCGCTATTCAATGGGCACTAAATTCAAAACACGAATTCTGGTAGTCGAAGACGATGCCACTGTGCGCCAGACAATTTCCAAGTTGCTTGACGCAGAAGGCTATGAGGTCGACACTGCAAATGACGGCTTTGACGCTCTTCTGCATTTACAGCAGGCGATCCCGGACCTGATACTTTCCGACCTTAACATGCCTCAAATGTCGGGATTTGAGTTGCTGTCCGTTGTACGGCGCAGATTCCCACAAATCATGGTTGTCGCCTCCAGCGGGGCATACGATTCCAGTGCCATACCTAATGGGGTCATAGCCGACGGTTTTTACCCTAAAGGACAAGAAAGCGCCGAGAAGCTCTTGGAAATTATAGCCAACCTGATCCGAACGGGTCCCATAAATCATAAGGGAGAAAACGCTCCTGTCTGGATTCCCCGCAACGGAAAAGACTATAACGGCAAATCCTTCGTCGTTTTGACCTGCACGCAATGCTTGAGGTCGTTCCCATTCACCATTGACCATGAACCCAAGGGGGAAGTTCTGAAAACTCCTTGCATCTACTGTCCCCACGAAGTGACCTACATCATTGATTTTTCCCGTTCTGTGAACTCGCCTGAAAAGAGGGCAGCATGGAAGGCCGCGTTTCTGAAGTCACAGGCGGAGTCCGCCGCCAAGATTTCTCCCGTTACAGCGCCAGAAATCAAGCCGCCTCGCATCGCAAAGCCCGCTGTGTGAGATAAAGCTGAGAGAAACCAGTGAAGTCGACGATAGCCCAGAACAGCAAAGCGCGGGCTGGGCCGCAGGGCTTAACCTTTAAGCCCACTCCGCGTCGCGCTGGGACGTCCGCCGTGCCTCAGCGCTATCCAAGTAGCAGCTCTGTTGTATATGGCGCGAGTGTGCCGAAACGACGGCATAGGGCACACCCAGAAAACGCTTCGCAACGATTCCCGTCACTTCGAGGCAGTTGAAGTTTTGGCTTTCCATCTTTCCCAAAATTCGCCGCAATGCATTCTGCATGTTCTTCGCTCCAACGGCACCGAAACTCAATGCCTTTGCTTCTGCTGCCATGAAAAAGAACTTCCATCCGGCGGCATGGATCTTGCGATCAAGGGCAAAACTATCGAGAGCTTTGATTACGTTCCAGGTCCCCGAGTACGGCTCGCTCGTCAGCCCAAGAACCCGGGGCATCAGGGGCCGCTCATCGATGAGAATCGTACCGACTTGCACAGTTGGCGCCATAAAACGTCTCCTCTAAGAAATTACCTTACCGGTATTAAGCGCGCGTGAGCGCGATCACGACAATCAGCAACACTGAAGCGAATAGCACCCCACCGCTGCCCAGCAGCACGATTTCGCTAAACAGGTCAGGTTTCATTAGATCTTGTCGGTGCATTTCACTTCTCCTTGGCCGGTACAGGACGTCGCTTGCTCCCGTCAACGAGGGATGATGCGATGGACCATTCTTGTTCAGTTCTGGTTGTATCCGCCCAACATATTCATGACCTCGTCGTAGGAGGCGCATTCGGTATGTTGTGATGATTCATGAGGTCGCTCATGCGTCCCTCCATACTCGCGATCTCACCCC
>QIAS01000072.1:11792-15195 GCA_003225615.1 Acidobacteriota bacterium
GGGTCTTTCCTCCTGCTGAAGGCGATGCGATCTGGAAGAATTCTGTATTCGAAGGAATGGAATTGTGGGCCATGACGTCGCGCATGCGATTTTCCATGCTGGCGATCTCGTCCCGGCTGTTGGTTCGCCTGTAATCCAGCCAGCGCGAGTAATAGCTATCGAACCGGTGCTGGTCATCGGTCGACAAGCGGCCTCTCCAGTGTTCCCTGGCGTAAGGACCTTGCACCACTCCATGGTCATCGCTGTCCCCATCACCACCCCGATAGAAGCCATAACTCCGGTTATTGTTCGACGCAATCTGACTAAACGGCACATCCGACGGGATGTTGTAGTGCGACATTACATCGCGCATGCGGTTTTCCATGCTGACAATCTCACCCCGATTATTGGTCCGCCTGTAATCCAGCCAGCGCGAGTAATAGCTGTCAAAACGGCCCTGGTCTTCCGCGGACAAGCGGCCCTCCCATCGACCGTGAGAAGTGCCATACCCCTGGTCGTGACGTCGGTCATCATCGGAAGGATTCTGCGCGGGCAAAAGCAGCGGCAGGAAAATCCAAACCACCGTCACGAAAATTCCGAGAACTTTTTTCATTTTTCCCCCGTAAGGTTTGGTGCCGGCCCTGACGAGGTGCCTCGACTCGACGCCGGTTGCGGATTCCGGCGGATGAACCAGACCGGCAACAGCCTGCGAAAGCACCTCGTCTAGGCAAGTTCCTGCTCAAGAGGTAGCCGCCTGGTTTGGCGGGCAAACTGCTCTCTTGAGCCACTTATAGATTCGCTCATTGCCTTTCGAAATACTGTGCAGAACGGCTCACTTAGGAAACTCGCTAGAGGGCGCTATGGGGCTTAGAAGTGCGTCACGATTTATGTCAATTCGATCCCTTTCCGGACTATAATCGCCGCCTATGACCTCCGCTGCGGCAGCAAAGAAGAAGCGCGGGTTCGACCCTAATAGTTTCCTGGCGACCATTGGCGGGGGAAGGAAAGCCTTGGCCGTTCCCAAAAAGCAAACAATATTCGTCCAGGGGGATGTGGCGGACAGTGTCTTCTACATTCAGAAAGGGAAAGTGCGACTCAGCGTCGTATCCAAGACCGGCCGGGAAGCGACGATCGGCATATTGAATGAGGGCAATTTTTTTGGCGAAGGCGCGCTGGCCGGTCAGGTCCTGCGTATGGGATCCGCCGCCGCAATGACGGATAGCCAGCTCTTGCGGGTGGACAAAAAGGCAATGGTGGAAGCATTTCATCAGGAACACTCGTTTTCGGATATGTTCGTAGCCTACTTGTTGGCGCGGAATATCCGTTACGAAGAAGACCTGGTCGACCAACTGTTTAATTCCAGTGAAAAGAGACTAGCCCGCGTCCTTCTTTTGCTCGCTCATTTCGGCAAAGATGGTAAGCCGGAAACCGTGATTCCCAAGATCAGCCAGGAGACCCTGGCCGAAATGGTTGGGACCACGCGTTCGCGAGTCAGCTTTTTCATGAACCGCTTCAGGAAATTGGGTTTCATTCACTACAACGGGAGCCTGGAGGTCCACAGCTCGCTGCTCAATGTAGTTCTGCATGATTGAGACTTTCGCGTAGCATAAGCTTGATGGGTAGCGGGCTGGCACTTCTGGCCGGCGTAGTACGACGGAAATTGCGCCCCTAGCTTCGCGCCAGGCTGGACGGCTCGGACCGGGGCAATATTCAGAAACAACCGGTCTCGATCAATGTAGTTCTGCACGATTGAGCGCCTCCACGAATGCGGTCGTGAGATGGCGCGCGTCTATCAAGGCTGATTCCCATTGAATAGGTGGAAAGTGATGGGCAATGTCAGGCTCAGTTGGCTTGATTTGCCGATGGCCGCACGATAGACAAACCGCCCCTACGTGCCGGATATCGGTTTCTTTGGATATTTCAGTGTCACGTACCGCAAGGGACCCTGCAATCACTGGACCTTTGCACTTGTCACAAGAATAAGCACAAAGGTGAAGGTACTCTCTTCTCATAGATGCGCCCCTCGCTCTAAGGTCGATCGCCAATATCGATCCTAAGTATTCCGGCGCAACCCGTCTGTTCAAAACCGCTCACCTGCGAGCTTCGACACTTCGACATCCCCGGTCAAAATTGATCAGTAATCCGCAGATTGAACCTTGATACTAGCGAATGTATTAAGTTCTATCCATGGTTGAGAAATTCCGGCCCCCCGCTGTAGAACTCCTTGCTCCTGACGTCCGAAAGGCGGCGAATATGAAAGTCAGTCTATGGAAATATTGGGCTCAAGTAGCCTGTCTAGGCGTTTGGCCTATTCTGCTATTTGCGCAGTCGCCTGATCCCGCGCAAAACTTGTCCGACTGCAAGAGCGGCCGCGAAGCCTGCGATCGCTCCAAGCTGACCCAATCCGAATCCGGGGACGTGGCATTCGCCGATCACCAACGCAACGTTGCGAACTGCAGAGAACGCTTCGAACCGTGCGATCATTCGCAACTGACAGAGCGGGAAGCGATTGCTTTGGCGCTCGCCGAGCATCGGAATAACCTTTCCAACTGCAAAGATGGCATATCGCCCTGTGATCAATCACGACTGACTCAGTCAGAAGCCCGTGAAGCGGCCCTCGCTGAACACCAGCGCACCCTGGCCGGCTGTAAAAACGGCGGTGGCGCCTGCGATTACTCGAAATTGACTCAGCTTGAAGTCAGGGAAGCGGGCGTGGCCAGGCGCGAACTCAACCTCTCCGACTGCACGGGTGGGGGCGTCTGCGACCATTCCAAGCTCACTCCATCAGAAGCGGTTGCCGTGACGAAAGCAGAACACCAGCGCAATGCACAGAGCTGTGAGAATGGCTGGGACGGCTGTGACCACTCCAGGCTCACTCCGTCGGAATCGCGTCAAACAGCCATTGCTGAACACCAGCGCAACCTGTCCGTTTGCAAGGAAGGCCGCGAGACCTGCGACTACTCCAAACTCACCCCGTCAGAAGCGAGCGCCTTGGCCGCCGCCGAGCGTAAACGCAATTACACAGCGTGCCTTACTAAATACGACTACTGCGATCGCTCGCGGCTAACGCCCGCGGAAGCGAGAGCGATTCCGTCCGAGTAGAACCCAATTCACCGAGCAGCAGCGAGGGGTGAGAACCCGGCATAGATTTGGTCGCGAACAGGCATTAGCCGATCTCCTCTATCCATCAGGCGGCTAAGCCAGGCTCGGCGGATGTCTCGCTCGATGCCGCTTTATATTCCCGGATGAGTTCTGAATTGAATTGAGCGCCAACCAATATCACAAATCCGGTCCAATAAAGCCAAATACTGAATGCGAGCGCTACTCCAAAACTGCCATAGCTCTTGCCGTACGTCGAAAAATCCTGAAAGTAGATTGCGAGCAAGTAAGATAGTCCGATCCAGCCTCCTACGGCGATCACCGC
>QIAS01000244.1:0-1405 GCA_003225615.1 Acidobacteriota bacterium
CGAAACCACTACCACCGCCCGCCTCGGCAACCATTTTCCTAGCAATGTCTCGATTCTTGCCTCGTTCCATATCAGTATGATCAGAACCAGGTGAACAATGATGGAGATCCAGGCTGCCTCGCGCCGGCGCGAACGAGCGAGGTCATCCTGAAGCTGAATCAGTAGCTTTGGGACGTTATCCGCATTGAAGTCGCGATATGCCGACTCCCAATGCCGGGCCTCGTACATGTCCCCGCCATCCGGACGAGGATGGGATGGGGGGGGTGGATCCTGGAGCGGTATTTGGGTTATAGGCATCTCACGGCGATTCAGTAGAGACAAGACGGGAGATCGCGATCCTCAGCTCCGAGCCTCCCACGGCCTCTGCGGCTATTCCCCCTATTTTCGCATTTCTCCCCAGACTTCGCGAAATCCAAAAGTGACTGGCACTTCGGGTGCACCTTGGCTATAACTTGCTCCGTTGAAAGTATTGCAGATCGGCGAGGTCCAGATTGTAAAGAATTGTAGGAACGGGGTTTGCGAGCGCGGCTCGCGAATCCGGCCGCAGCCACTCAACGAAAAACTTCAGCGCGTCGTCAGGCGGTCCAATTGAATATTTCTCCCGTGCTCCTGGATGGCGGTGACGATCTCCAGCGCTGTCGCCAGCGCACGACGGCCATCGGCCAGCGGGACCAAGGGTTCGGTGCGCGCCCGAACCGCAGCGATAAACGCTTTCACTTCAGCGTGCAATGGTTCTTCTGCCGTCACCGCAGGCCGGGCAAGCTTGATCTGCGGGTTCACGGAAGGGGTGCCCGGTGTGCCTTCCTCGCCGATCGTGAACACCATCACGTCCTGGCGTCCGTAATCAATGGAGACATACTGTTTTGGCTGGAAAAAACGCAACTTTCGGACCCGCTCAGTAGAGACCCGGCTGGCCGTAAGATTGGCCACGCAGCCGGAAGCGAATTCCATGCGTACGTTGGCGATGTCCGTTTTTGCAGACAGTATGGGCAGCCCCACGGCGCGAATTTCCGTTACCGGTGAGTTCGCAAAGGCATGGACGATATCAAGATCGTGAATCATCAGATCCAGGACCACGTCGACATCGAGCGATCGCGGAGTGAAGACACTCAGGCGGTGAACTTCAAAAAACATGGGCTGCGTAACCAGAGGCAGCGTAGCGCGGACCGCGGGATTAAAGCGCTCCAGGTGCCCGACTTGCGCAATACGGCCGTACTTTTGGGCGGCCGCAATGAGCTGATCGGCTTCTGCAAGCGACATAGCCAGAGGCTTCTCAACGAGAATGTCAATGCCGGCCTGCATAAGAGCGCTAGCAACCTTGACGTGGTGGATGGTGGGCACGGTGACCGAGGCAGCCTGGACTCCCACTTCCCCAAACAATTGCTCCAAGCCAGCGAAAGAGGGC
>QIAS01000244.1:1442-5308 GCA_003225615.1 Acidobacteriota bacterium
CGCCTTGCTGCTCAAGCTGGTGATAGACGCGGGCGTGGTTGCGTCCAAAGACGCCGACGCCAATTACAGCGACGTTGATGATCGCGGTTCTCAGCCTTGGGTTCTCAGGTGGTACTTAACGGCCTAACGGTTGATTTTCGCAGGTGAGGGCGGGTTTCGGAAGAGGCTAGCGGGGCATCCCGTTTTTTCCGGCACCTTGTATGGCACGCTCTAGTTGATCTTCTTGAGAATCGCAATTTGCCCGGCGTGATAAAGCTCATGCTGCGCGAGGCCGTGCAGCATGTAGTAGAAATTATAGAAGTCCTGTTTCTTGCCGGGAACCCGCTCGCTCAGGCGCATATCCGGGAACGCTTCTGCGGCCTTCACCAGGCTTTTGTGCGTGCGGACGAGATTAGAGACTGTTGTTTCCCAAGCTTCTTGGCTCACGTCGCTGACCTTGGGCCAATCTGCTTCCCCTTCCGGCTGCACCACTTCGCCGGCCATTCTGAGAACAGCGGCGGCGTCCCAGACATTGATGTGGCGCACGATCTCCCAGATGCTATGCACATTCTTTCCTTGGTGCCCTGGACGCCGTTCGTGCGTCAACTCCATCCAGAACTTCCAAAACGGAGGGTCCATGCCAGGCTTCACCGTCAAACGCGCGGCGGAGTTGGTCGGCAATGCGGGTGCTTTCGGACATGAGCGCTCCTCCTCCCGATTTCTTGTCGCGCTTATAGATTGCCGGCCTGCACCAGGAGGTTCAGTGAAAGTGTTGGCAGCAACATTCAGTCAGAAACGATCGCAATCTGTGCCGAGTCGGCTGCGGCGATGATTGCTTGCCCATCCAGCAGCAGACATTTTTCGGCGTCCAGCGCAAGGCACGTCGCGCCCGCTTTTACCATGACGTCAATGGTCTTCGTTCCTATTACCGGCACGTCAAAACGCATGTCCTGATTAGGCTTGGCAATTTTCACCACCGTCAGGGCGCGGCTCAAAGTTGAAGGCGCAGCGGAGAGAGAACTCATGAGCTGGCCGGCGCGCTCGATGGTCGCATCTGTGCCTTCCATTGCCTCGACCGCGACGCAGGCGGACTCCGCGACCAGCACCGTTTGTCCGATGTCGTATTGGGCGAGTTGGCGGGCAACACCGCGGCCGTACTCAATGTTCTTCTTCTCCTCCTCGCTGGGTGCGCGTTTGGTGAGCACGCCCGGTTTGGCGAGTAGAGGCTCAAGCAACGCGGTTGAATTCTCCAAAATGATGCCTTCGTCGGCGAGGACTTTAGCGACGGCACCGAGCAGCGCGTCAGTGTTACGTGTGCGCAGCGAGAGCAGCAGTTTAGCCAGGCGCCAATCCGGACGGATACTGGAGAAAATCTGTTTGTGTTTCACCTGTCCGGCCATAATGGCGCGGCGTACGCCTTCTTTTTTGAATGTGTCGATCAGCCTGGAGAGTTCCCCGAGGGATAGCCAGTGAACCGCAACAGCGCCATGCGAGTCGATATCGGGAAAAGTTTCTTCTTTGATCGCAGCGACGACGACGTCATGGCCTTGTGCACGAGCGGCATCGAGCACGAGGAACGGGAAACGGCCGTTACCGGCGATGAGGCCGAGTTTTTCTTTCGGGGCGGTCACGCGAGCTAAGTCTAGCATTCGCTTCTTACAATCTGGAGTGCCGCTTCTTCGAGGTCGGCGCTCGGCGTGATTACCGGCAGAAAGACTTACCGCAGAGATCGCAGAGGCTCCGTCCGCGGAGAGAACTCCTCGGACCCGCACAATGCATTGCTACTGAGTGCTGAGTGCCGAGTGCTGACTGCTTATTTAATCACCCCTCGCTCGGAGGCCTCAATGAACCTGATCAGCATCTCCACATCTTCTCCACGATCCGCTTCTGCCTTCAGCTTTTCCAGGGCTTGCGACGTGTTCAGCTTGGAGGCGAGCAGCACTTTATAGGCATGGTGAATCCGCCGAATGCGTTCTTTGCTGAAGCCACGCCGCTCCAGCCCAATCGCATTAAGGCCGAAAGCGTGAGTATTGCGCTCAGCGGAGGTTTTTGAAAACGGCAGCACGTCCTGAGTCACGGTGGTTCCACCGCCTACATAGGCGTGTGTGCCAATCCGCACAAACTGGTGCACAGGACAGAGCGCGCCCACTACGGCCCAGTCCTCAACCGTGACGTGGCCGCCAAGCGTAGCGGCATTGGCCATGATCACGTGGTTTCCAATAACGCAATCATGGGCGATGTGGGTATAGGCCATGATCAAGTTGTGATCGCCTATGCGGGTAAGCGCGCTGCCCTTCGCCGTGCCGCGATTGATGGTGACGAACTCGCGGATGGTGTTGTCATCGCCAATTTCGAGGCGCGTCGCTTCCCCCGCATAGCTCAGATCCTGTGGCGCGAGGCCGATCGAGGAAAACGGAAAAAAGCGGTTGCGGCAGCCGATCTTCGTGGGACCTTCCAGAGTTATGTGAGAAAGCAGTTGGCAACCTTCCCCCAACTCGACATGGTGACCGATCACGCAATAGGGGCCAATCTCGCAGGACGCGGGAATTTTGGTCCGCGGGTGGATGATGGCGGTGGGATGGGACGTCATGGAGGCGGACTGGGCCATTCAATTATTACAGCGCTGAGTCGTCCTTCTTGCTTGGCGCCGTTCCTGCGCGCGGCTCAGGCTTGATCACTGTCATTGGCGACGTCGGGCGCTCCGGAACTATGCCGCGTGCGCGAGCGATCCACAAGCTGGCACGTAACCGTAGCCTCGGCAGCTTTCTTATCGCCGACGTACGCAATGCCTTCCATGCGAACTGCCGTCGTCCGCCACGCCTTAACTTCCACCTCAATGCGGAGCTGGTCGCCGGGCACAACCGGTCGCCGGAAGCGGGCACGCTCGATGCCGGTGAAGACCATGATCTTGTCCGCCCGGTCCTCGACTTCGGTGAGCAGCAGCGCACCGCCAGCCTGGGCGATGGCTTCTACGATGAGCACGCCGGGCATGATCGGCATATTGGGAAAATGGCCGGCAAAAAAAGGTTCATTGATGGTTACGTTCTTCAGAGCGACGATGCGCTGCTTGCGGGTGAGGTCAATAACCCGGTCAATCAGCAAAAACGGGAAGCGATGCGGCAGGATGCGCAGGATGTCGTTGATGTCCAGCGTAGTTTTGGCCGGGGCCTGAGCCTCTGAAATCGGGGTATCGGTCATTCCATTCTCGTTAGGCGCGAAGATTATACTGTACCGCACCAATTACGAACCCCATGCCAAAGAATAAACATCGTGAAGTGAATCCCAAGAAGATCAACGACGCGGCTGCGAGAAGATTGCAATATTTTGAGGAGCGCCGCCAGGAAATCGTCGATACCACACGTCAACTGGTCGAAATTGAATCCCCGAGCGATGACAAGCGCGCCGTTGATCGCCTGGGCCAGTTTTTGGGCGAAAAATTTTCGGCTCTGGGCGGCGGGGTCCAATTTCATCGGACGACGGATTTCGGCGATCACTTGCAGGTGGATTTTCCCATCGCCTCTGGCAAAAGGGCCGGCGGGCCAATTCTGCTCTTAGGACACATCGACACGGTTTATCCGATCGGCACGCTCGCCAACATGCCCTGCCGGGTCGCTAATGGGCGGCTCTGGGGGCCGGGCACGCTCGACATGAAGTCCGGAATTGCTTTCATGCTGCACTCGATTGCGGCATTGCAGGCCTGGGGCGAACTCTTGCGGCACATTACTGTCCTGCTCGTTTCTGACGAGGAGGTGGGCAGCGATTCTTCGCGGCACATTACCGAGGAGCTGGCGAAGAAGTCGGAGGCGGTTCTGGTGCTCGAGCCCTCTTACGGGCTACATGGCGCGGTCAAGACGGCTCGTAAAGGGATAGGCGTGTATTCGCTCAAG
>QIAS01000245.1:0-6187 GCA_003225615.1 Acidobacteriota bacterium
GGAATGAATGCCTTGATGTCGCTCGCTTTCAGCCCATTTCGCTGGAGGAGTTTCTCACACAGTTCCGTCTGCTTGCGTACCGCGTACTTGAAAACCGCCTGCCCATCCTGATGGACATAGTGCATCTTCTTATCCACAGTTTCGTGCGTCGAAGGATGCAGGCTGCCGCCTCCGGGCATGTAGAGGGCGCAACCACCAGAGCCATCAATCTCGTGCATGAAGTCGATCAAACCCACTGAATCGTCCTCGGCCGGTTCCAGAATCACGGCCCCCGCTCCGTCCCCAAAAATCACGCAGGTGGCGCGGTCGGTATAATCAATGATCGAAGACATCACATCCGCGCCGATCACCATGACCTTCTTGTGCGCTCCGGTGGACACGAACTGCGCGCCTGCTTGCATCGCATAAACAAAGGCCGAACACGCCGCCGAGAGGTCGAACCCCCAAACGTTTTTCGCCCCTATCTTGTGCTGCACCAGGCAAGCCGTCGAGGGAAAAAACATATCAGGAGTCACGGTGGCGACCAGAATCGCTTCCAAATCGTTGGCTGTGATGCCGCGCTGTTCCAGAGCCCGTTTGGCAGCCTCGACCGCAAGATCACTGGTGGCGACGCCATCGTCCACAATATGGCGCTCGCGAATCCCCGTCCGATCTACAATCCAGTCGTGGGAGGTTTCGACCATCTTCTCCAAATCTTCGTTGGTTAAAAGCCGAGGGGGCACATAAGTCCCCAAAGCGCTAATCTTGGCGCGAACAGGTTTGTTCAATGACGTCTCCAGTTAGGAATGAAACTGAATATTTTGAAGGATTGAGAGAAGAATGTCTAACCCATTCTGCCAGCGAACCTGAAGTGACGCGAGCACTTAAGCCAGGCACCGGAGACCCGCTGCACACGCAAGAGCCCGTTACCGTTGCTTCCTTCCGGACCTGGCGGGGTTGGCGGGAATGCGTCGCGCGGGACCGATGCCTGACCCAATTGATTCTAGCATCCGCCTTTCCATCCTGGCAGTTTCGGTATTCCTCTGCGTTCCGGAGCCTGCACTGAGCTTAGCCGAAGGCTGTCCTCTGCGGTTAAGGTTGCATGGTTCTCCCCCTTATGTACCCTTCCCCTTCTCCCAAATTTGAACCACAATAGATCACCCTATGCTCTTAGCGAGTCCAGCCAGAACCGAGACCATCACGCTTCCCCTGGCCATCCAGATTTATTTTGAAGTGTCACTCTATTTGCTGGTGCTCACGGGCTTCGGCGCTCTGGCCAGCACCGGTGCTCTCGATTTTCCCACTGTCCTGCTGGTCGGCATCGCCTTGCTGCTCCGCGGTTATCTGCTCGCAACCCGGCGTACCATCACCGTTCCGCAGCGTTGGACAAATTACCTGACCTTGGTTTATCTGGCCTTCTACCTGGCCGACTATTTCCTGCTCTCGGGCAGCTTTCTTACCGCGCTGGTCCACCTCCTGCTTTTCCTGATGGTGGTTCGACTCTTTTCGACACAGCGCGAACGTGATCGCTACATGCTCGCCGTCCTGTCCTTCCTCATGGTATTGGCGGCGGCAGTCCTCACCGTCGACAGTGTTTTCCTGCTCTCCTTTGCGGCCTTCATGCTCATGGCAGTAGTCACATTCGTCCTCATGGAAATGCGCCACTCTTCCAATGCCGCAACCATTCATGGCAAAACATCTGGCGAATAGCAGGAGCACCGTCGCATGGCCTTCTCCCTGGCGGCCGTGGCTCCTTTGCTTGTCACCCTGATTCTGGCGGGAGCCTCGTTGATATTTCTCGTCTTGCCGCGCGTTTCCTCCCGATATTTGATCGCTTACGCGCTCAGCAACGACCTGACTACCGGCTTCAGCGATCGGGTACAGCTTGGCCGCATCGGCCAGATTCAGCAATCCAGCGCGGTGGTCATGCACATCCAGATTGATGGCGACACTAGCGGCGCCTACGACCTGGAATGGCGTGGTGTCGCGCTAAACATCTTCGATGGCCGGAACTGGTCGAGTCCTTTAGAACAGATGCCCACGGTACGTCTATCTGACGGAAGTATTCTGCTGGTACCCGCCGACCCGCGCCGGCAAGGCGTGGAGGCACCTTTCTCCACAGCAGCGAAATCCATTCATTACCGCGTAATGATGGAGCCGATCGGCTCCAATGTATTCTTTCTCGCTCCCAAGGCTACGCGGCTGGAAGGTCACTATCATCTGGTCACGATTGATCGCGCCGGCGCGGTCTACGATCTGGACACGGAACATCCTGTGGGCCGCTACGAAGCCTATTCCAACATTGCGCAACCAGACCGCGAACAGCTGCGAACCGCCTCGGAAAGCTATCCCGCCGGCATTGTGCTGGCGAATTTGCCGATGCCCAACCTCGAACCCCGCATTCCACGCCTTGCCCAGCAAGTCACGGCTGCGGCAGACAACAATTACGACAAAGCTGTAGCCCTCGAGCGCTACCTGATGACAACCTACGGCTACACCCTCGACCTACCCCGCACCTCGCCCCGGGATCCACTCGCCAATTTTCTTTTCGAACGGAAGCGAGGACACTGCGAGTATTTCGCGTCTGCCATGGCCGTCATGTTTCCCTCGCGCGTGGTGAATGGCTTTCGCACCGGAGAGTTTAACGATCTCACTTCCAACTACGTCGTGCGCGCCAGCAACGCCCACTCGTGGGTGGAAGCCTATTTCCCCGGCTCGGGTTGGGTAAGCTTCGATCCCACGCCCGCCGCACCCGCGCAGCTTCATGACAACTGGAGTCGCATGATGCTGTACGCGGATGCTATGGCTTCGTTCTGGCGGGAGTGGGTCATCAATTACGACTCCACCCATCAGAAAAGTTTGGGGGAGGAAGCGGCCCACGGGAGCCGCGCTTTCGTTGAGAACCTGCGCTCCTGGGCGCAACGGCGCTACATGGGTCTCCTGGACAACGCCCGGCAACTGCAAAGGCGAATGGCGCGCTCTCCGGGTCGCTGGACGGCAACGGGTCTACTGATAACGGCGCTGCTGCTGTTAATCGCCAATGCGCGCGATATCTGGATGCTGCTGCGAAAACACCGATTACAAGCGCACCCGGAATACGCTCCGCGCCGGGCTGCCACTCTCTGGTACGAACGCATGACGCGTCGTGTGGCCCGCTGTGGCTGGCGCAAATCAGCGGTGCAGACCCCGGTGGAGTTTGTCACCGCCATCGAAGATGCCAATTTGCGCGAGAGCGTGGCCAGATTCACACGGCACTATGAGTCCGCTCGCTTCGGAGATTCCGCCGAGGACGCCTCTCGCTTACCCAAATTGTATGAGGAGATTACGACTTCATCAGCGCCACGACCTACTCCAGGTAGCGCCCGTGTCTCGCAGGCTGGCAAGTAGAACTCCCGCCCAGCTCGCGGATAAAACGCCTTTGGGCGCCGCAAGGGTCAGAAGTGCACAACAATGCCCCCCGCCACAAAGATATTGTGCTGGCGGCTCATGCCCGTATTCACATTCAATTGTGGTACACCCGACCAGAAGTCTCGCGCTTCGCCGCGCATACTGTACCTGCCCTTGATCTTCACATCCAGGCCCACCCCGCCTTGCACGACTCCGGTGGTGGTTCCCGTCTTGCCCGGATTTACGCCACCATACAAAAGTGTGGAACTCTCACTGAAGTGACCGAAGCCTCCGCCGAAGCTCACCCAGGGCGAAACCGCTGAGCCGGCAAATAGGTTCAATCGTGCCGCGGGCGCTATAAAATACGAGCGGAAATGGCTGGGTATGAGATTGGCGCCGGTACTTAAATCTTCGTCCCAGTTCACCACGATGGGTAACTCCAACCTAACTGGGGTCAGTGATAAGTCCCCACCAAACACCCGATGACTGGGATTCACTTCGAAGGTAAGCCCGTTCCCGAAGCGCACGTCACTGTTAAAGAAAGTGGCTCCTTGGATGGCTTGGTTGCTGATAAAAGTACGGCCGACCATTACTGACACTTCATTCGTCTGCGGGAAAGCGCTCGCCGCGGACCCGATTAACGCCATCAGGACTGCCATTGTCGACCGTTTCAGCGACATCTCTCCTCCTGGGGAGCAGTGTGGCTTTGCGAATGTAACTTTTCATGAAGGTTAGCACGGTGTTTGCCTTACCTCCGTCGTGCCGATGCTACCTTCTGTGGTACCACCCTGTTGGCGCCGTAGAGACGCGATCGCCGCGTCTCTGCACGTGGCGTGCCCACTGGCTCCCAAGAACGCCTCCAGCCGGATGCTAAAATAGAAGATTGCATGCCGATCCAGGAACAATCCGAAGCGGTCGAGAACCGCAAAAATACTGAGCCGTCCCCACCTGCCGCGCGTTCTAAAGTCGGCTTTGTCAGCCTGGGCTGTCCCAAGAACCTCGTGGATAGCGAGGTCATGATGGGCATGCTCACGCAGGCAGGGGCAGAATTGACCCAGCACGCCGAGGACGCTGACGTCATCGTAGTCAACACCTGCTCCTTCATTGCCAGTGCGCAGCAGGAGTCGGTGAACACGATTCTGGAAATGGCTCGTCATAAAACCGGAGGCCGCGCGCAGAAATTGGTGGTTGCTGGATGCCTGGTCGAGCGTTTTCGCGACGAAATCCGCAAGAACATTCCGGAAGTGGACGCGGTGGTCGGCACGGGCGAACTGGAGAAAATCCTTGCCGCCGCGGGAATTGAGCGACGCACCGCCCCGCCGGATTCTCCCTTCATAATTTTGGGTTCTCGACCCGAAGGTGATGTCCGCGCCCAGAAGGGCCGCTTCTCCCGTGATGCCTGGGATGGCGCGATTGCCGATCTTCCCAACTATCTCTACGACGACCGCACCCCTCGCGTCCTCGCGACGCCTCGCCACACCGCCTACATCAAGATTGCCGAGGGCTGCGATCACCCTTGCAGCTTCTGCATCATTCCCCAGCTGCGCGGCAAATTCCGTTCCCGGCGATTTGAGTCGGTCATCGCAGAGGCTGAGCGCTTGGCTCGCGGCGGCGTCCGCGAGATTACGCTTATCGGCCAGGACACGACTTGTTACGGCGAAGATTTCGGCCTGAAGGAAGGACTCGCCATTTTGCTGGAGAAGCTGGCCGCAATTAAAGATCTTCGCTGGATCCGTTTTCTCTACGCGTACCCCAATAAAATCACAGGTCGTCTCCTCGAAACCATCGCCGCCCACGAAAACATCTGTTCCTACATCGACGTCCCGCTGCAGCACGCCTCGCCTTCCGCCTTGAAAAGAATGAAACGAGGCGGGGGCGCCGAATTGTTCCTGCGTTCCATCGAGAAGATGCGCCGCACGATTCCCGGCGTAACATTGCGCACCTCCTTCATTGTCGGTTTCCCCGGTGAGAGTGAAAAAGAATTCGAAGAACTCTGCGAATTCGTCCGTGAATCCCAATTTGATTGGCTGGGTGCGTTCGGGTACTCCGACCAGGAGGGCGCCGGAGCATTCGGCTTGGAAGACAAGCTCTCCTCACGCGAGATCGAACAGCGCCGCAAACACCTCATGCAAGTTCAGCGCGCGATCAGCAAGAAAAAAAAGAAGACCCTGGTCGGACGGGACTTCGAATTGCTCCTCGAGGGACGATCGGAAGAAACCGAACTCCTGTTCGAGGGCCGCACCCCAATGCATGCGCCCGAAATTGACGGGAAGGTTTTCGTCAACGAGTTCCCCGATGGAGTTGAACCTCGTGCCGGGGAGTTTTATAAGGCGCAGATTACCGCAGCCCACGATTATGATCTGGTAGCCAAGATCATGTGATCGACTTTCGATTGTCGCATTCAGATTTCACGACTGTGCTCCATGCCCCGAAAGCGCTCCATCAAAGCTCGTTGTCCCATCTGCAAAAAAGAGGTCAAGAAGTCCGACTCCGAGTTCCCCTTCTGCAGCGAGCGGTGCCGAATAGTTGATTTAGGTAAGTGGGCCAGTGGCGCCTACGTAATCTCTTCCCCGGTCCAGGACACCAGCGAAGACGCCCCAGAAGACGACAAATCCAAGCAAAACCGGTAAAACTATTTGTCGAACAACGGGCGAGATGATCTCAAGCTGTCCTGAGAAGTAGCGGAACAACAGCTTGGGCGCACGGCACTACTGCAATCATGAACGCTGCCAGCAATATGCGGGAAAGTACAGTCAGTTCCCCACAAGGGTCCTCCGCCCCCGCATGGGCGAGGTTGACGGCCACATTCTTCGGCGTTGGT
>QIAS01000245.1:6220-10267 GCA_003225615.1 Acidobacteriota bacterium
CCACAACCATTCTTTGGGCCCTGGTTGCGCACTGGATGCCTGCCAATTGGCGCCCCGCCGCCGCGATCACCTTGGCAGTTTGCGTCGTGCTGATCGGCATTCCCGCCACAACCCGCGTCGCCAGGGCCAGCGGCCTCAAGGATCCGCAATTCGTTGTGATCGATGAAGTCGCCGGTCAGCTGATTACCTTTGTCGGCATCCCACTCACTTGGAAATCCCTTCTACTGGGCTTTATACTTTTCCGTGTTTTTGACATTCTCAAGCCGCCTCCGGTGCGGCAACTGGAACGCATTCCGGAAGGCGCTGGAATTGTGCTCGACGATGTGGGTGCCGGGCTTTACGGGCTCGCAGTCATGCATCTGCTGCTGCATTTTGGCATCCTAATGAAGTAGATAAGCGGCGAATCAAGTTTGGGAATCAGTTTTCATGGGAATTTCTGATCGCCTTCTAGGCAAGAAGAACGTCAACGGCAAGCCCCACATCGAAGGGGTGTCTCCCGCCGCAGCACTCCCTGGGGGAGAGATTCGCATCACCGGAAGCGGTCTCCGCCCTCCTGAATTGCGACGCCCGCGCGTGCAATTTGGCGACATTGAAGGCGCGGTGGTCATCAGCTCAGATGATTTCCTGGTAGCTCGCGTCCCCGACGGCGCTACTTCCGGCCCGGTCGTCGTTGCCACCAATGCACATATCAGCAACCCTCAGGAGGTCAAAGTCGCGGTTCCGATCGCGGAAGGCCTGCACCCGGTCACCAATCCCGCGCTCGACGCCGAGGGCAGCATCTATGCCACTTTCTCCGGCTCCCGTGGCCAGAAAGTTCCGGTCGCTATTTTCAAAATCGACACCAACTACTCGGTCAAACCGTTTCTCGCCGAGATGATGAATGCCACTTCGATTGCCTTCGATCGCGAAGGCCAGATGTATGTTTCGTCACGCCACGACGGCACGGTCTACCGGGTTGCTCCCAACGGCACCATGTCCGCGTACGCCGAGGGAATGGGTATTGCCACGGGTATCGCATTTGACCGCGAGCAAAACTTGTATGTGGGGGACCGCAGCGGAACCGTCTTCAAGATCAACCGTGAACGCCAGACTTTTGTCTTCGCGACGCTGGAACAAAGCGTTTCCGCTTATCACCTGGCTTTCGGGCCTGCTGGCGACCTGTTCGTGACTGGCCCGACCACGTCCAGTTTCGACAGCATCTACAAAATTGACCCGCACGGCTCGGTTACAAATTACTACCGCGGCCTAGGACGCCCCCAGGGGCTTGCCTTTGACACAGAGGGCAACATGTACGTTGCGGCCTCGCTCTCCGGAAAACGTGGCATCGTCAAAATCACGACCGCGGGCAGGGCCAGCCTCGAAGTCGCAGGCCACGGCCTGGTAGGGCTGGCATTTGCCCCTGGCCGCTCTGTTATTCTCGCGACCACAAACGGCGTGCACCATCTCTCATGGAATATTCAGGGAACCCCGTTGCCGCCAGAATGAAATTCGCACAGATATGACCTTCCTTTTGTTGAGGTCCAGAGCAATATCGCTGGTTTTTTCCCCGTTTCAATTAAACTTCTAGCGTGAACGCCGAGATTATTGCTATTGGCTCGGAGCTGCTGACTCCGTACCGTCAGGACACCAATTCCCTTTATCTCACTGAAAAGCTTAATCAGTTGGGAGTTGAAGTAGTATTCAAGACGGTGGTCGGCGATAATCGCCGCCGCCTGGTCTCGGCCGCGCGGCAGGCACTCTCCCGGGCCGACATTCTGATCTTCATGGGCGGGCTCGGTCCTACCGAAGACGATCTCACGCGCGAAGCCGTTGCCGAGGCTCTTGATCTTGAACTCCACCGCGACCCCGAAATTCTTGCCCAGCTAGAAAAACGTTTCGCTCGCCGAAAAATGAAAATGTCTCCTAACAATGAGAAACAGGCTGACATTCTTTTCGGAGCGACCGTCCTGCCCAATGCCAACGGAACTGCTCCCGGCCAGTGGCTCAGCGGCAAGTACGACAGTAAAGAAAAGATCATCATGCTGTTGCCGGGTCCGCCCCACGAACTGAAGGCACTTTTTGAAGAGCAATGCCTGGAGCGGCTACGCGCCAAGCTGCCCGAGCAGTTCATAGCCACCCGAACATTAAAGGTAGCCATGATGCCGGAATCGCAGTGTGACGCGAGAGTGGCGCCGATCTACAAGCGCTATCCTGACATCCAGACAACAATCCTTGCCGGAGCGGGCGAGATTCAACTACACCTCCGCACCCGCGCGGACTCGCTGGAAGCTGCCCAGCAGAGAGTCGATAAGCTTGCCGGAGAAATCGAAGACGAGCTCGACGACTCCGTCTTTTCCAGTAACGGCGAGTCCCTGGAGCAGATCGTCAGCTACTTCCTGCAAATGCGCAACTTGACGTTGGCAGTCGCGGAATCCTGCACCGGAGGCATGCTTGCCGAGCGGATCACTTCCATCAGCGGCAGCTCGCGCTATTTTGTGGGCGGCGCAATCGTCTACTCCAACGAACTAAAAACCCAGTTCTCCGGCGTTCCCGCCGACCTGATCGCCAAGCACGGTGCGGTCAGCGGCGAAGTCGCCATCGCCATGGCCGAGGGCATTCGTGAACGCTGTCACGCAAATCTCGGCCTCGCCATCACCGGCGTTGCCGGACCAACCGGGGGCACTGACGAGAAGCCCGTTGGCCTGGTATTTCATGCCCTTGCCGGTGACGGCAAAACCGATGTGGTGGAGGCAGCTTTCCCGGAGACCGCAAACGAATCCGCTGGTTCGCCACGCAACAAGCGCTCGACATGGTGAGGAGACGACTGATGTAAAGTGAAGTGCTGGCGCGGGGCATTAGCATTTATTCGCCAGCAGTTGGCAGCAGTTAGAGCTTGATCTTCACGCCCAAGCCCCGCCGGGCGTCATTCATTAGCCAGCGCGTAAGCGCTGGTTAGTGACGGAGAAAACAACGAGCCCCGTCAGGGGCGACACCCTGGCGCACACCACTCTGAAGCCCATGCGGTTATTCGTTGGCCTCGACATCGACGATCCCATCCGCCAGCGCATTCAGCGCTTCATGGAAGGTGTACGTGAATTCGCACCCGATGCCCGTTGGGTTCGCCCAGAATCGCTGCACATCACTATAAAATTCATCGGCGAAACGCCACCCGACGCTGTGGAACAAATTAAAACCGCCCTCTCCAGCATTCAAGCAGACTCGCCCGAGATCATTTTTCGCGGCCATGGCTTCTTTCCTACTCCCAAAGCGGCGCGCGTCTTCTGGATTGGAATCGACTCCGGTCCGCAACTGGCCGCCCTGTCCCGCGCTGTAGACGATGCCACGCACACCCTCGGCATCCCCAAAGAAACTCATCCCTTCAGTCCGCACCTGACCTTGGCACGAGGCGGCGGGGGGTCCGGCGCGCCTCGCCGCGTGAAGGGTGACAGCCCCAATCGGAATTTTCAGCGCTTACAGGAGAAGTTGGCATCCCTGCCCGCGCCTGAGTTCGGTACAATGGCCTCCCGCGAGTTCTTTCTTTATCAGAGTCAACTCTCGCCGGGTGGATCGCGATACACGAAGTTGGAACGGTTCGCTCTTCGGTAATATCGTCTGCGTTCTCTGGCGCCGGCCCATGTCGCTTTTTATCCTGATTGCCGCGGTAGGCTATTTGCTGGGATCCATTCCCTTCGGATACCTGCTCGTCCGCCTAATCAGAGGTCAGGACATTCGCGCCAGCGGAAGCGGAAATATCGGCGCCACTAATGTAGCTCGCTCCTCTCCCGGCTTGGGCGTTCTCACTCTCCTTCTCGACGCCGGCAAAGGTCTGTTGGCCGTCTCCATTGCTGCCCTGATCTCCCATCGACACTTTGACTCAAGTCGCCGTGTTTATTCCATGATGTGTCTTGCCGCCCTGTTTGCCATCCTCGGACACATCTTTCCCGTATGGCTCAAATTCCGCGGTGGCAAAGGCGTGGCCACGGCCGTGGGAAGCTTTCTCATGCTCGCACCGGAGGCGGTTCTCGGCTCCGCCATCGTATTTCTGCTCGTAGTGCTCAGCTCACGATA
>QIAS01000245.1:10333-12353 GCA_003225615.1 Acidobacteriota bacterium
TGTTGGCTGTTTTACCGAGGATACTTCTCGCTCGACGCTCTGCTCATGATGAGCATCGCCTCATTGTTAGTCATCGTGCGCCACCACCAGAATCTCGGTCGGCTGGTAGCTGGCACCGAACCCCGTTTTCAATTGAGGCGTGGATGAGCCGGATTGCGGTGATCGGCGGCGGCGCATGGGGCACTGGCTTATCAATCGTGCTCGGACGCAAAGGTTCTCACCAGGTGCGCCTCTGGGCCTACGAAAAGGAAGTCTGCGAATCCATCTCAAGCCATCGCATGAATCTGCTTTTCCTCGCAGGCGAGCGAATTCCTGAGTCGGTCTCCCCTACCAACAGCCTGGAAGACGCGTTGCGCGGAGCCGAGATCGTCTTGAGTGTCATGCCTTCGAACCATTGCCGCCGGCTTTTCCAGAGCATGGGGCCGCATCTGAAATCGCACATGCTTTTCGTCACCGCCACCAAAGGTCTGGAAGAAGGCACGCTGCTGCAAATGAGCGAGGTGATCAAGCAGGTCCTCACCCATGCGAATGCCTTTAGCCCAAGAATTGCTGCGCTAAGCGGGCCCTCATTCGCCAAAGAAGTCGCCCGCGGCGATCCCACTGCGGTGGCGGTCGGATCGCAAGATGAGGAACTCGCCCGCACTGTTCAGTCTGCATTCAGCGATCCCACGTTCCGTGTGTACACGAATGACGACGTCGTCGGCGTTGAACTCGGCGGCGCGCTCAAAAATGTGATTGCCATCGCGGCCGGTGTTTGCAATGGCTTAGGCCTCGGCCACAACTCGGTCGCCGCGCTGATCACGCGTGGGCTGGCGGAGATCACCCGCCTGGTCGTAGCTTGCGGTGGTCGCCAGGAAACCATGGCCGGCTTGGCAGGCCTGGGCGACCTCGTATTGACCTGCACCGGCGGGCTCTCCCGCAATCGCAGCGTCGGAGTAGAGCTAGGCCGTGGACGCAGGTTGCCGGAGATCATCTCAGGAATGCACGGCATGGTCGCGGAGGGCGTACTCACTACCAATGCCGCAGTCGGTTTGGCGCGCGCCCGGGGCGTTGAAATGCCCATCGCCGAGCAGATGTATGCCATCCTCCACAACGGAAAATCCCCCGCTGAAGCCATCCGCGAATTAATGACGCGCACTGCAAAAAGTGAAACCGGCCTATACCGCAACTAGCCGGTGTGGAAACGCGCCTCGCCGAGTCTCTGCTGTGCCACCGGCCTCCAGGTCGGTTAACGCCGATTAAGCCGCTAACAAGAGTAAGATGAACTTTCAGGCTCCCGTCAGCAACCATGTAACCCAATTGATTTAGATAAACATCCCCGGCACGAACACCCAAATGAGTGCCGTGCGTCATCTAAAAATCGAGCTTTCTACCAGTTAGAAAGTCCCTGCTTTTCGGAGGACTTATGCGCAAGCTTGGAATTGTGATTCTCGTCATCATCGTAATCCTGGTCGTCGCCGTCGCCATATTCGCGGCAACTTTTGATGTCAACCGCTACCACGGCGTCATTCAATCGGAACTCGAGCATCGCCTGGATCGCAAGGTGACGCTCGGCAATATGAGTCTCGGCATATTCCCGCCACGCTTCCGCGTGCAGAACCTGACCATTTCCGACGATCCCAACTTTGACAAGGTCAAACCTTTTCTGCAGGCGCAAGAGTTGGATGTCTCCGTGAAACTCCTGCCGCTGCTCCACAAGTCAGTCGAGATCAATTCTTTGAACTTGCAGCGCCCCAGTGTCGAACTCGTGAAGAATGCGCAAGGCGTGTGGAACTTCTCGACTCTAGGAGCAAATCCGCAGGCTGCCCCGCCCCAGCCCGGTCAGACGCAGCCTTCGCGGCCAGCTCCGCAGTCGAAGCCCGCCCCCAGCACGACAGGCCCAAAGCCCGGCCCAACCGAAAGCAAACAGCAGTTTTCCCTCGGTGAGTTGGCAATCACCGACGGTCAAGTGGCCGTCACCGACCAGCAAAACCGGAAGCCCCGAACCGTTTACGATCATATCAATGTCACCTTGACCGAC
>QIAS01000246.1 GCA_003225615.1 Acidobacteriota bacterium
GGAGTGCGGTTTTTTAGCGCCTGCAAGCCACTCACGTCTTGACAGTCCGCGCGCGGCAAGCCATCCTTACACTGCTCGTTCGGGAGGTCTCATGGCCGAAGTGCAGCAGGACAAGCGAGCGACCCGGCGATTTGCGCTGCGGCTTCCTGTTTCTGTGAGTTATGATGAAACCGGAAGCGAGTCAAAAGCCGCTCAAACCCGCGATGTGAGTGCTCGCGGTATTTGCTTTTTCATCGATGCGCCTATCGCGAGCGGCGCGCCTATCGAGTTCACGCTTACGCTGCCTCCCGAAATCACTCAAACGGAGAGCATCCGAGTGCGCTGTAAGGGCAAAGTCGTGCGCGTCGATAATGGCGCGCCGAACGGCAAAGTTGCCGTGGCTGCCGTGATTGATGAATACGAGTTTCTGGCGGAATCCTGATCCATTTTCGGTTCTGTTCACCAGCACTTCTCGCCTCCTGCGGGCAGTGATATCGTTCTTACATTCGTTCCGCTGAAGTAGGTGAAGTACTTGCCGCGATTTCGTACCCAATTTCTGATTTCAGTCTTTGCCGTCCTTGCCGCGGTTCCGCTCGTGGGCCAAGCTGGCTCACCTCCGCAGCAGCCGATCGCCCCATCAAAAGCGGACCCCTATGCCGCCCTAACCGCCGTGGGCATGCTCCCCGTTAAGACTAACGATCAAGATGCCACCATTCAGATCATCGTAAGTAAGTCAGTGGTTCCGGCAATCCAGCAACTGGATTTTCCGCCGAGGCTGGTTATTGATCTTCCCAAGACCAGAGTGGCAATCAAGCGTAAGCAGATCCCAATAGACCACTTGCAAGTCAATGCCATCCGGATTGACCAATTCCAGGCAAACCCGCCCGTGGCGCGGGTGGTGGTCGATCTCGATGTGCCTCGTGGCTACTCGTGGAACGCCGTTGGCAATCGCTTGTTGGTGCACCTGAAAGACCCCACTAATACTGCGAGTGCGGGTGCCGAGCCGGCTTCAGTGGTGGGTTTTTCGTCCGGCAAGCCGGCCGCGGTTGTGCCCGTCACTCCCGCTGGGAATGGGGCTTTGGTGGAAGCCGGAAGCCGCGTGTCGGCCGGTTCTACCATCACTGCCGGAGAGGACACGACGATCCTGCGAATTGCTCGCGGCGGAGAAATCCGGGTCTGTCCGGGAACCACGGCCTCGGTGACTGCCTCCGAGAGCGGCCGCGATCTCATGCTCAGCATGAGCACCGGCAGCGTCGAAGTGCATTACACATCGAATGCATCAGAGGACTCCATTCTCACCCCGGACTTTCGAATCCTGTTGCCAGGCCCAGGGGAATTTAATTACGCCGTCAGTACAGACACTCGCGGCAACACCTGCGTTCGGGCGCTGAGAGGCAACACCGCCTCGGTCACCATCTCGGAATTGATGGGAGATCGCACTTACCGGCTGAAGCCTACCGATGAGCTGATGTTTCACTCCGGGCGACTTGATACAGTCGATTCTTCCATACCACCGCACTGCGGCTGTCCTCCGCCGCGACCCGAAGTACTGCGAGCCAGCGACACAGAAGCCCCCGTTATTCCGGACACCAACGTGCCGAATGCTATGAGATTGGCTCAGCCCGGAGATCCAAAGCATGGGATGTCCCCTGTTGATCCCGCATCCGCGCTGGCCCCCAGTTCGCCACCGCCTGCGGGAGTTGCAGTCTCCATCGCCGCTCCGGAAACAGCACCCCTGCCGCCCCCGCAACCCGATGAAGTGCAGGTGAAAGTAGAAGCCCCACTGGTATATCGCGGCGGAGACCCGCCGCCTGCTCCCACCCAGGAGGCGCGACGTCTGCCCCTCATCACCCTGCCTGCAGAACCGAAGTTTCAGACCATGGTGCTGTCGCCGCCCACGCGACAAACCCATCACCCCAAACCCCCCCGCCGCGGATTCTTTGGGAGGGTCAAGGGGTTATTCTCGGCCATGTTCAGTTGAGCAAACTTTGTGCGCTAGATCACTTTTTACTCTGCCTGCCAGGCTTATACTTTGCCTGAGAGCAGGTTTTCATGCCTGTTGCGCAGATTCCGCCTCCTGCCGCTTCAGGCCCTGCAAGCCCGCAGCCTTGTATCTTGCCAACGCTTTCGGGAGAAGGTTACGGGACCTACAGAGCCCGTGCTGGCCCTTTTGTCTTTTCCTACCTCTTGAACTTGCTGGTCGGCGCACTCCTGGTCTTGTCGGGGCATTTGGTGTTTGAACATCGCCAGCAGATCAGGCAGGAGGTAATCAGCCTGGTAGCGGATGTGAGTCCGTATGTGCTGCCTGCATCCAGAAGCCAAAGCGGAGGCGGAGGAGGAGGCGGCGATCGCGACAAGCTTGCTGCCTCGAAGGGCTCACCGCCTAAGTTCGCCTCCGAGCAAGTCACGCCACCCGTAGTGGTGGTGCGGGACGAAGCGCCTAAGCTGATTGCCGATCCCACCGTCATAGGGCCGCCGCAGATTCATTTGCCGCAAACCGGACAAATGGGCGACCCACTCTCCAATATTATTGCGCCACTATCCAGTGGCCCCGGTTTTGGCGGCGGCATAGGAAGTGGGAGCGGCGGCGGCGTGGGTTCTGGACACGGACGGGGGGTGGGACCTGGCTCTGGCGCCGGCATTGGCGGCGGCCCCTACCACGTGGGCGGTGGTGTCAGCGCGCCGCACGCTATTTATGCCCCTGATCCCGAGTATTCGGAGGAAGCGCGCAAGGCCAAATTTCAAGGCACAGTGGTGCTGTGGATGGTCGTCGCTCCAGATGGCCTGCCCCATGACGTGCGCGTCATGCGTTCCGCGGGAATGGGATTGGACGAGAGGGCCATCGAAACGGTCAAAACCTGGCGCTTCGACCCTGCCCGCAAAGATGGCCAGCCCGTGGCCGTCCAGATCAGCGTAGAAGTCAGTTTCCGCTTGTACTAGCGTCGCGCATCCCGGATCGCCCGACCCAACGGTGCCGCTTTCTCGCGCAACGTGTCGGCGATATCGGATCCCCGCTCCAGCACTTCGTCCACTCGATCTCTCGCGTCTTCCTTGAAATCCTGGAAGCGATCTACGGCATCATCATAACCACGGCGCAAGTCTTTGCGGAATTGCTTGCCCGCCTTGGGCGCAAACAAGAGCGCAGCGGCCGCGCCCGCGCCCAAGCCGATAAGGAGGAATGTAATTGCAGTTCCGACACTGCTCCGATCTGAAGCTTCATAATTTCCAAAGCGCATATAAGGACCACCTTTCTCCACCGCTAAGCGGGAAAAACTCTATTGGCCTGTTGGCTTGTCGAATCTCTCTGGGATGCTCAATCGAGCCTCCGTGTTGGCTCAAATATCCATTGTAAACTTGCAGCAGAGAACGTGCCGCACACATTGGCGACGGCACTGTTGTAATCTCAAGTCCAGGTTTCTTTCGCGCCCTTTGCGAACACTCTGCGATCTTTGGGGCTAAAAGCTTTTTAACCGCAAAGCAGGCGGAAAATCGGCTAAGAGCGCGAAGGCCGTTCTTGAACCTCACAAAAGTTAGATTAATAGGCTACCGGGAATACCGCCGGTTTCCTTACCGGCGCAATGCTGTGTAAAATAAGTAGCTTGATCCTTGTGCGGCGGAGAATGTGGCTTCCCGCCTTCTGCCGACTTGCCATAAAGGAGAACCGACTCAGCAATGGCTATTCCTGCCACCCAGCTTCGCCCCGGCATGGTTATTAAGCACAATAATGACCTGCACTCTGTATTCAGCGTGGAGCACCGCACGCCGGGAAATCTGCGCGCCTTCATTCAGGCCAAGCTGCGCAACCTGCGCACCGGAGCCATGTTTGAACACCGCTTCCGCTCCGCCGACGCCATCGAAAAAATCAACGT
This sequence comes from Acidobacteriota bacterium, assembly GCA_003225615.1. Classification (GTDB taxonomy): domain Bacteria; phylum Acidobacteriota; class Terriglobia; order Terriglobales; family Acidobacteriaceae; genus QIAS01. The sequence goes on from QIAS01000246.1 coordinate 3,849, forward strand.
GGATGAGGTGCAGATGGAGTTCCTCTACAACGACGGCGACGACTACTACTTCAT
>QIAS01000278.1 GCA_003225615.1 Acidobacteriota bacterium
TCCGAATTATTGCCAATAAATCCATATATTCCTAAGCCGAGCCTCTCTTAACCCGGCTTCTTGACGTCTCGCTTTCCTTCATCTTGTCCACAATGATGTGTTCCTCACAGAGCAGGTAAGCAACTTTGTTGTGGTCTATAAAATTCGCCTCGTCATCGCTTGATTGTTTCCACTCTGGCGATTGACGTGAAGCCAACAACGCTTGCATGTCGTCAAACCAAAGTTCCGCCACGCCATCGTAATCGGTTCGGCGTTTGTCTCCGGAAGCTCTTACGCGGTGACTCTGCACCAATTTACGAAGATGAGGAATTCGAGCGCCGATAGGTCCGTGGACGTCCTTCCAGTAACGGAAGAATTCTTCATCCGACATACCGGGCTTCTTTGTGATGCAATAAATAATTTTCACCATAATTACTTGCGCGCCCTTCGAAAAACCTCGAATCGTTCGCGGCGAGCTCCACTCAATCCTCCAGTGTTGGCAGATTCTTGATCACCTCCGCCGCCACGGGACGATTCTCAATCGGTTCATCGCGGCGAATCCTGCCATCGCGAAATTGAATGCTGCGCTTGGCGTATTGCGCGATGTCCGGTTCGTGCGTGACCAAGGTGCGGCTGTCGAGATTGCCCGTGGGCTCGTCGGCGAGCAGAATCGACGGGCGGTTCACCAGCGCCCGCGCAATGGCGACGCGCTGCTGCTGTCCGCCGGAAAGCTGGGAAGGGAAGTGCTCCATGCGGTCTCCCAGACCCACCAGATTCAAAGCTTCTCGTGACCGCTTCTGTCCTTCTTCTTTGGTGATCTGCGCATACAGGGTCGGCAGTTCCACGTTCTCCAGCGCGGTGGTGCGGGAGAGCAGGTTGAATCCCTGAAACACGAAACCAATCTTGCGGTTACGAATGGCAGCCAATTCCTTTTTGCTGAGTCTTGACACCTCGATACCTTCGAGCAGGTAGCGGCCGCTGCTGGGCTTGTCGAGGCAGCCCAGAATATTCATGAAGGTCGATTTGCCGCTGCCGCTTGCCCCCATGATGGCCACAAACTCGCCGCGTTCAATTTGTACAGCGATCCCGCGAAGCGCGTGAACCCGCGTTTCACCCAGTTCGTAGTACTTATGAACATCGTCGACCTGGATGATTGGAGAACGAGCGGCGCCAGCGCGCGTTGTGATTTCAGGTTGTGAAATAGTTGCCATTTGTTTAAGCCAATTCCTATGCTGTAGAGACGAGGCTGCCTCGTCTCTTTCTCTGCAAGAACCCTGCTTAACGCCGCGGTGCTCCACCACCGCCCATTCCCGGCGGACGCGATCCCGATGACGCCGCCGCAGTCATCGCACCCGTCACCACTTGATCGCCCTCATTCAACTGGCCACTCAGCACCTGAGCCACTTCCGTGACCGTATGGTCGGTGATGCCGGTCCGGACGCGCACCGGCTCAAGTGTCTTGTCCGGTCGCAGCTTCCAGATCACGGCCACGTCCAGATGCGGAGTGCGCGGCTGCGTATTGTCGGTCTTGGGTTGCGTCGTATCGCCGCCACCCTGCTCACCCTGGTTGCGTGCCCGATATTGCTTGCCTGAAGCTCCACCCGCGTTCGGTGCTTCATTGCTGTCGCGAGCCTGCTCGGTGCGGGCCAATCCGTATTTTTGGTATAACGCGCGAATGTCCTCAGCCTTCATGTCCGGCTTGTACCGCAGCGCCCCATTGGGCACCCGAAGAGCGTTCCGCGCGGTGGCAACTGGAATTGTGATGTACGCGGTCATTCCCGGAAACAGTTTCAGTTCGGGGTTGTCGAAATCAATGATCGTGTTGTAGGTGACCACGTTCTGTACCGTGGTAGCGTTCATGCGGATCTGCGAAACCCGACCGGTGAAAGTTTCCTTGGGAAAGGCGTCCACTTTAAACGTGACCGGTTGGGCGACCTTGATCATGCCTACATCCGATTCATCCGTGCTGGCGTAAACCTGCATCTTGGTCAGGTCCTGTGCAATCGTGAACAGGGTGGGGGCTTGCAGAGATGCTGCCACGGTCTGCCCCACATCCACGTTGCGGGCGATGACGGTGCCGTCAATTGGCGCATGGATGGTGGTGTAATTAAGATTGGTCTGGGCTACGGTGACGGCCGCTTCCTTTTGCTTAACCTGGGCCGCAGCCTGGATAACTCCACTGTCGGCGGCGCTCACAGCGGCATCTGACGTATCCGCATTGGCGCGCGCCAGATCGAGTTGCTGCGGGCTCATGACACCTTCTTTAGCCAGACCTTGCGTGCGCTGGTAATCGGCTCTTGCCTGGAGCGCTGTTGCCTTGGCCTTTTCGACGTTTGCCTTGGCCGCAGCCAAATTAGCTTGTGCATTGGCAAGATCTGCCTTGGCCTGCAACAACGCTCCCTCGAACAGGGCAGGGTCGATCTGTGCGACTACTTGCCCTTTTTTCACCCGAGAGTTGAAGTCCGCATAGAGGTGCGAGATGGTGCCGGAAACCTGCGACCCGACCTGAACGGTGATCACCGCATTGATGGTGCCCGTAGCCTCAACCACGGCGCGGATGTCGCCGCGATCCGCCTTGACGGTGAAATATTGCGGCTTGTCATTGCCTTTGAAGGCGAAGGCGGCAAAGAGGGCAATGGCTGCCACTACCCCAATCGCGATGATCCAGTGACGCTTTAGAAGTTGCACAATGAATCCCTCGAATTAACTATCTGTTTAATTAGATGCGTAACCATGAAAAGGAGTCTCGGGAAAATGATAGTTCTCTTCGGTCCAAAAGGCGAAAGTTTTACAAAACTTTACAGCTTTATACGTTTTTTGGAACGCTCGAACAGGATACGTATAGAAACGTATTGACATCTCGAATGCATCCGTATAGATAAGCGGTATGCCTGAGCTGCTTTTTAAGCCTCGTGACGCCGCCCGCTTGCTGGGGGTGAGCTATCCCGCGCTGAAACAGTGGGTCTACAAGCGCAAGCTGCGCAGCGTGAAAACTCCGGGAGGACATCACCGCATCCCGCAAAGCGAAGTGGATCGTTTGCTGCACCGCGCCGACAAGAAGTCCGGACCCGGATTGCGCTCTAGTTTCCGACGCATCAGCGGGCGCAACCAGCTGGTCGGCCGGATTGTTGACGTGCGCACCAGCGGCCTGATCGGGCAGGTCGTTATCTCCATTGGCGGGCAGCACATCACGTCTCTGATCACCGCCGACGCCGTGCGCGAGATGGGGCTTAAGAAAGGTCAAACCGCGGCCGCATTGATCAAGGCCACGGAAGTCATGATCATCAAAGTCTGACGCGACTTGTAGTGCAAAGGCCAATGTTCTGCAAAATGCTGAAATCACTCACAAGCCTCATGCTACTCCTCTGCTGCAGTGGCATCGCTGCTGGGCAAATTACGATTGCGGCCGCTGCAGACCTGAATGCCGTGCTTCCCGAACTAACGACCGAGTACCAGAAAGTAAGCGGGAACTCGGTAACTCTGGCGTTTGGCTCCTCCGGCAGTCTTTTCAGCCAGATTCAAAATGGCGCGCCCTTCGATATGTTTTTCTCGGCGGATGAGGATTATCCCCGGCAACTGGTTGAAGCGGGGTTGGCAGAGCAGTCTTCTCTTTACCGCTATGCCATCGGAAAGTTGGTGGTCTGGGTGCCCGCATCGTCGTCCCTCGATGTAGAAGAGGGCGGGGTCAAAATCCTGCTGGATCGGTCAGTGAAGAAGATTGCGATTGCTAACCCGCAGCACGCCCCGTATGGCCGGGCAGCGGAAGCGGCGCTGCGGCATTTTGGAATTTACGAGCAGGTCGGGCCTCGCCTGGTGCTCGGAGAAAACGTTTCGCAGGCTGCCCAGTTTGTCGAATCGGGCAGCGCGCAGGCCGGCCTGATCGCGCTTTCCCATGCCCTCTCTCCGTCATTAAACGGCAAGGGACGATATTGGCTGGTTCCGGCGGATGCCTACCCGCCGCTGAATCAAGCCGCTGTGATTCTGGCGCGCTCGTCCCGTAAACAGGAAGCCGCAAATTTTCTTGCATTTCTTAAAACGCGCCGCGCCCTTGCAGTGCTTAAACGATATGGCTTCGCCATGCCGGAGGAGCACTGATGGACTGGCAAGCCTTTGTGCTCACACTTAAGCTCGCGACGCTGGTCGCCGCACTGCTGGCGGTGATGGGAGTGCCCATAGCGTACTGGATCACGTTTTCGCGGTGGCGCTGGAAATTTGTGGCCGAGGCGGTTGTCATGCTGCCCATCGTCTTGCCGCCTACTGTACTCGGTTTCTATTTGCTGGTGGCTCTCGGTTCGCGCAGTCCGCTGGGACGGTGGTGGCAGGCTCTTACCGGCCACACGCTGGCGTTCACTTTTACAGGCCTGGTGATAGGGTCCGTTATTTATAGTCTGCCGTTCGCGGTGCAGCCGTTCGCCGCCTCCTTCGCCGCGGTTGACCCCAAGCTGCTGGCGGCCTCGAGCACGTTGGGCGTCGCAGGGCTCGGCACATTTTTTCGCGTGATCCTTCCTCTTTCGACTCCCGGATTGGTGACCGGAGTTGTCTTAAGCTTCGCGCACACCATGGGAGAATTCGGAGTAGTACTGATGATCGGGGGGAACATTCCCGGAGTGACGCGCACGGTTTCGATCGATATTTACGACCAAGTCCAAGCGTCGAATTAC
>QIAS01000279.1 GCA_003225615.1 Acidobacteriota bacterium
CGAAGCCCATAGCGCGCAGGCGGACGGAATCGAGCAGGTTCTTGGTATCCACGATAACGGGCCGTTTTAGCAGGTGTTTGATCTTGTCGAAATCGAGGGTACGAAACTCCGGCCAGGCTGTGCCCACAACCAGGGCGTCGACGCCATCGGCGGCGCCATAGGCCGTCTCGCAATATTTCACCGTGCCGTTCAGTTGCAGCTGAGCCTCAGGAATTGCCACAGGGTCATAGGCGCGCACCCGCGCACCCTTGGCGATCAGCGTCTGGGCCAAGCGGAGCGAGGACGAACCGGCGACCGAATTGGTGTTGGGCTTGAAGGCCAGACCTAAGATACCGAGGTCTTTATTCTGAACCGAGTTCACGACGCCGGAGATCTTGTCCACCAGGCGTTCGGCGAGAAGCTGGTTTACTTCCCGGGCCGCGCTTAGGATTTTCAGGGACACTCCATTGGCTCGTGCCAAGTCTACCAATGAGTCCATGTCGGACTCGGCAAACAGGCCGCCCATGCCCGCCCCCGGTTGCAGACAACGCGGCGCAATTTTCTTGTCCAAACCAAGCGCGAGGGAAAGGTTTACTGCGTCGGCATTCACACGCTCGCAAAGCGAGGAAAGCTCGTTGATGAACGATATCTTGGTAGCGACGAACGCGGTGGCGGCCTCGTGTACCAGTTCGGCGGTTTCGTGATTGGTCACGATTACCGGCACACCACGCATGACCAGGGGATGAAAAATCTGTTTCAACGCCAGCACCGCCTCGCTGGATGTGGTCCCCAAGATGATGCGGTCGGGCCAATTGAAATCTTCCACCGCACAGCCGTCGGTGAAGAACATGGGTTGCGAAACCATCATGGCGCGCAGGTTGGCCTTAGCCAGAGTCCTTTCCAAAGCCGATGCCGTGCCCACCGCCACAGGAGTGACAATCGCCAGAATCGGGGGCTTGGTCGCCAGGCGAGCAATTCTCATGACCAGGTTTTCGAGGTGACTGGCAGAATCTTCTGCGAGAAAAATGACATGGGTCTTCCGGGAGAACGATTCCACATCGGTGGAATAGATGAGGCGCCCGGAACGAACATTGCGCCGGATGACTTCCTTGAGGTTCTTCTCGAAAAATGGAACGTTACCCTGTGCCATTTCCACCATGCGCGAACTGTCCGCATGGCAACAGGAAACCGGGGTGCCGAAATCTGCCAGGCAGGCGGAGATCACCGTACCCAGATATCCCGAACCGTAAACGCCGATCTGCATTCGCCTCCAGCCCGCAGTGAGCCCTGAAAGCCTTATGGGGAGCGGCTTTTGCGCTGGTCCGTACAGGCCCCAACTCTTTTATGTACCTTCCGTGTGCCGCTTTGGCAACATGCGAGCCGGACATGTACTTCCGGCCGATGTGGGTAAGCTCAATAGAACAAGTGAGTAACCAAGTAAAGGGTAACCAAAGTCTGAGAAGGGAATAGATGTGGGGGAGGGCTAGCGGCCGTCCGGCGAAACCAGGCTGCGACCCAGCGGCACCGGCGCAAGGTCTACCCAGCAGTTTTCCTGCTCTTCCTGCACAAAGGTGAGTTCCGCAATGCGAACGCGCCTTGTTCCGATGTAGCTATTCCAGCGTTGATGGCCGATTTTGAAGGCGTTCCGGGCTTGCTGCTCCGTCCCCATCTTGACAATGGTGAGGTGAGGCATGTAGGGCCATTCCTCCTCCGCGAGCAGCATCTTGGTGTTCAGACGATCATGAAGTTCCCGCATCTTGTACCCGGCATGGGCCACGCGGATGAAAACCGTCGGAGTGACGGGCACAAAGGTTTCCACATCGCCAAGAGTGATTTCGAATGGCTCAACGGTACTGCAGATTTCAGCTAACTGTTCGCGCGCGGAATGTTCGCTGCCCTGAAGGTGCCGGGGTGGCAATATGGTGACGTGAGCTGAGAGATGCGGCAGTGCGGGGTGCAGTTCGCGGCGGAGCTTTTCGACAAACTCTCCGACGGGGTTCCTCACGTAAGCCACCAGGGCATAGCGCGGGTTCTGCATAGTGATAATTCCCCATTATACGCTGGGAAAATAAACTATCAGGAGGCTCTTGCAGCCGGGTCACCGAGGAGGAAACCGGTCAGTTATAATCGATGAGAACCCTCATTGGAGTCGGGGCGTAGCGCAGCCTGGTAGCGCACCTGCCTTGGGCGCAGGGGGTCGTTGGTTCAAATCCAATCGCCCCGACCAACTACTTCTTCGTCTTCAATCGCAGCTGGATCGTGCGACTGTCCCCCCAACCGGCCTCTTCCCCGCTAGCTTATGAGAATTGGGTGTGTTCTCTAAATCTGAAAAGCCCGATATTGGAAGTCCGAGGCGCCTGGAAGTCAACGCCTGGCTACTAGCATGGTGGCTGCAATCGCGCAGTTCTCCCTCAAATCCTTTTTGCATGTTTTCTTCGCCCCTGAGTGTATCGGACAGCTTCGCGGAAAGAGGCGCGACTCCTGCAGATCCGGTCGCAGTTATTTACGGTAAATAGACGAACTTTTGACACGACCCTGACAAAGGGCGGTCGCCTGCGCCTTAGGATGTGTGGGTAGCGGGTCAGAAGCATGTCTGGTTCGAACCTGCGCATTGGCCATCAGTCCGTTCCTCACTTCACGACAAGGAGAGTTGCACATGCAGTATCGCAGAATCGCTTTCGCCTTTATGCTCGGGCTGCTACTGCTGTTTTCTTCCAACGCGGCCCAGGCGCAGTATCAACTCACGAATCTGGTTTCGAATCAGTTTGGAGCGGCATTACACACAGATCCCCTGCTGGTGAACGCCTGGGGACTGGTTCACGCTCCCGGCAGCCCATGGTGGATCAGCGACAATAATTCGGGGTGGTCCACCCTTTACAACGCGGGTGGAGTCAGGCTGGCGCAGCCGCTGGTAGAAATACCCACTGCGAACGGCTCAGGCGTGGGTTCCCCAACGGGGATTGTGTTCGACGCGGCATTCATGGCGAACAAAGAATTCCAAGTTCAAGGATGGTCGTCGATCTTCCTGTTTGCGACTCTGGATGGAACCATCAGCGGGTGGGCGCCGCAGTCCGACTTCAATAACGCGATCATTGCGGTGACTACGCCGGGGGCCTCCTACACGGGTTTGGCGATAACCAACAAACCTTCAGGAAATTTCTTGTACGCCGCCGATATTACGAACAACAAAGTGGATATGTTTGACGGCAACTTCAAGTTAGTGAAATCGTTTACCGACAAGAAGCTTCCCACAGGATTTGCGCCGTTCGGCATCCGAGATATTGCCGGCCTGGTCTATGTTGCCTTTGCCGATAAATCGGGGGCTTCGGGTGGTTTCATTGATATCTTCAAGGAGGATGGAACTTTCGTGAAGCTTCTTACCCAGGGCGCGCCACTCAATCAACCTTGGGGATTCGCTGTGGCGCCGAAGAATTTTGGTCCACTGAGCAACACGTTACTGATCTCAAACAACACCAACAGTGGCACCATTAACGCCTTCAACGCGCTCACCGGCAATTTCGTGGGTGCGATCAAGGACACCAGCGGTCACGTAATCCACATAGACCAACTTTGGGGAATCGACTTCGGCGACGGCATGGGAAAAAATGGCGCACCGAACCAACTGTTTTTCACCGCAGGTCCGGACAACAATTTCGCAGGAACGTTGGGCTCGATTGTGTTCAAGTAGTCCGAGTCGTTTGGGCGAACAGAATGGGCTGACCTGGGACCTCCTCCGAACCCTTCTCAGCCCTCCTTACTTGCGCAAAACAGCGATGGGGAGCGCACACCAATCAAGATATCCCAGCATGGGCCGTTATAGAAGCTGTGCGCGACTGATCCTTAGGCTGCCACGTACGCATCCGTGCTCCACTGGGTCTCATGGCACCCCAGGAATCTGAGCACATCCACCTCAGACACCAACTCGAAATCGCACACTGTGCTGGCCCGGTCCAAACTGCGGCGCACGGCACCTTGGGGATTGAAGAGCTTGAGTTCGATGCCGTTGTCATGAGTCCAGCGCT
>QIAS01000280.1:0-373 GCA_003225615.1 Acidobacteriota bacterium
ATCAGTAAGTTAGCGGAACTGTCCAGGATTGCGCGATCCTGTTGCCTGGTGGGAGCGAGTTTGTTGAACGCACGGTTCGGGTGCTGGGCAAAAATCAGACTGTCTCATTGTCTCGACAGCCGCAAGGGGAGCGTCATCCGGAATAGCCTTCCGCCGCCAGAGCGTTCTTCAGTTCCCGCAACAAGAACTGCACGTTGTCTTCCGTGGCCAGCGGTCCCATGATGCCGATGCGGAAGACTTTCCCGGCAAGCGGTCCGAAACCACCGAGGATTTCGATGCCCTGCTCATCAAACAGCCGTTTCCGCACTTTTGTTTCGTCAACGCCTTGCGGTACCACCACTGTGTTTAAAGGCCAAATGCGCTAGCCCGCCGG
>QIAS01000280.1:446-5270 GCA_003225615.1 Acidobacteriota bacterium
TAGAACATAGAAATCGGCGCGGTGTGATGGTAGCGGTGTGAAACGGTTGCGTAGTCATAGATCAGCTTAAGATCGAAATACCAGCTGCGCGGTGGCGCGGTACGCGAACCGAGCCAGTCCATAGCGCGCTTCGACAGAAACATGGGAGACAATCCCGGCGGGCAGCTCAGACCTTTTTGGGTGCAACTGTAGGCAACATCAATCCCGGTTTGATCCGCATTGACGGGTATTCCGCCCAGCGATGTGACGCAATCGGCGATTACTAACGCGCCCACTTCGTGTGCAGCCGCGCAGATTGCCTGTCCCGATTGCAAAGCTCCAGTGGAAGTTTCTGCGTGCACATAGGCCACAACCTGAGGCTTTTCGCGGCGAATAAAGTCGGTTGCTTCCTGATCGCTGAACGTGGCTCCCCATGGTTTCTCGGCAGGCACTAACTGTGCGCCTTGGCGCTTACCCATCTCCGAGATGCGATCACAAAAGTAACCATTGGCCAGCACCGCGAACTTCGCGCCCGGTTCGACAAAATTTGCTACGGATGCCTCCATGCCCGCGCTGCCGGTGCCAGAAATCACCATGGTGGTGCCGTCTTTTGTGCCGAATGTAAGTTTGAGTAGTTGCTGGACGTCGCTCATGACCTGGAAGAAGTAGGGATCCAGGTGTCCCACGATCGGCTTGGAAAGAGCCTGGTACACACGTGGGTGGACCATGGTCGGTCCGGGTCCGAACAGGTAGCGTTTTGGCGGCTGCAGAGGAGGGAAAACACTCGATGCAGAAATTTCTTCTCGAACGATGCCCATAGACCGGCTCCTTTAGCGACCAGTCTCTTCAATGTTTCAGAATTGCAATCGAAATGCAAATTGCAAATTAATGATCGGCATTGCAGGCTGGCGCTGGGGAGGGTTTAGCCCGACTCGGTTTTGGTTAGCGGGTAGTCACAAAGAAGTAGATAGTCATCGCGAAGCCAAGTGCGATCACCGCGTAACGAACTTTTTTCTGATCCGCTTTCTGAGTGTAGTGCGCGCCGAACCAACCGCCCAGCAAAGCACCAGCGATCATTACTACGCAGTGCGGCCACAACACAGCACCCGCAACCACAAAGGTCACTACCGCCGAAGCGTTAATCACTACGGCAAGAAGCGTTCTTACGGCATTGATGGCATGCATGTCACGCATTCCCAATGCAGCCAGCATGCCCAGCGCCAAAAAGCCGATTCCGGCACCGAAATACCCGCCATAAACTCCCACCAGCAACTCGAACATTGAAACAGCGGTGATGGCTTGCCAGGAAGTGTTTTGCAGATTGTCATGAGCGGAGCTTTGGCCCACCATCGCACGGATGCGGTTGCCAAAGGTGAACAGCAACGTTCCACTCAAGAGCAGCCAGGGAATCAAGTGCACAAATGTGTGTTGTGGAGTTTTGAGGAGCAACAGCGCGCCTGCCAGACCTCCGACCATGCTGGTTGACAATAGAGGAACCAGTATTTGTCGCGGTAGGTTGAGGCGCTTTAAATATGCGAGGCTGCTGGCTGCTAACCCCGGCCACAAGGCGACTGTATTTGTGGCATTGGCCTCGACTGCCGGCATGCCGATAAATAACAGAACCGGAAAAGAGATGAATGTGCCGCCGCCGGCAACGGCATTCAGGGTGCCGGCAATCACTGCCACGAAAAAAAGCAGGATTGCCTGGTGAGGGTGCAAGCGAAAGGTTTACCACGAAAAGTCATAGGGCTCTTTCGTTTTTTTTGTGCAGAATCAAACAGGGTTTTTGGTAGGCGACCGGCCTATTTGCAATGCACTGCGGACCCTCGGGCCGTATGTTATCCAGCAGGTAAACGCGTCCTGGAAAAAGTTAGCAAGGAAAGCAGCGTCTCGAGAAGCTTTTCCCACACAGCTTTCTTGACACTCGATTCCAAATATGGTAAACGAGCGCGGCAAGGCGAATGGTCCGCTTTTCATACCGGCGAGTTTTTGCGAACGACAGCTTTTTGGTACATCGCCCTCACTCCTGAGTCACGGGAAGTGATACGCGCGTGAGGGCAGGTCCTCTTGGTCAAATTTTCTCGGGAGATGAAAAAATGCGACGCTGCCTGACCGCCTTTGTAGTGCTATTTCTGCTCGCCATCAGTCCAGTAGCGCTGTTGGCACAAGTCACGAAAAACCCTAACCAATCGGTCGATCAACACGCGGCTGCTCCGGCAACCAAGGATGAAGTGGAAGCACTGCGCAGCGAGGTGGCCGCACAGCAGGAGACTATCGAGGAACTAAAGACGATGGTCCAGCGACTTGCGGGTCAGCAAGCATCGGGCGAGCCGCAACTGGTCAATGCGATGTTTGTGCAATCGCAGCAAGGCGACAAACTGCCTCCCGCATCGCAACCACCCCAGGAGTCCAAGTTAGTTCCCGGGAAGGCTCCGAAAACCTCGAACAACCTGGAATGGACGGTGGCTGGTACCACGGTTCAGCTTTATGGACATGCGGACGTCTCGTACGACTATGTGGATAACGGTATTACTCGCGCCATTGAAGCGACCAATCCGCTGCTAACGCAGTCTCCCAACATTGTCGGACGTGCCAACAACGGGTGGCTCGGCCAGCTTTCCAGTAACCTGTCGTATTTCGGTGTTCGCGGGTCTCACAAGATTAATAACTACCTGACCGGAATCTTTCAGTTCGAGACGGAGATAAGTTATGCGGCGACGCCGGGGTCGACCTCCGATAATCAGTGCAAGTACTGTCTCGGGTCGCGTGACAGCTATGTGGGAATCAAAGGTCCCTGGGGCGCAATCAAGCTCGGCAAGGAAGATGCTCCGTATAAGAGAGTCCTTGTTCCCCTTGACCCCTTTTACAACACTATCGGCGACCACAGAAGCATTATGGCAAACAGCGGCGGCGATAACCGCGCGGAGTTCGAGGGCCGCCTCTCGCACTCTATCTGGTACGAGTCTCCGACTGCGCATGGTCTCGCGGCAGAGATTCTATTCTCGCCGGGGCAAAACCGCTCCAGGGACGACGGCGCCTACGCTCGCGCCGAGCCCAATTGCACTGGCGGCAACGGCGTGTTTGTGATGAGCTTCCAAAACCAGGCGAACACCGCCGAGGGAGCGGATCTTTACAGCCTTTTTGGGCCAGATATCAACCCCTGTAATGACGGCGCCTGGAGCAATGCAGTGAGTGCTGCGGTCACTTACAAGAACCATGGGCTGTACGGGTTCGGCGCATACGAGCACCACGGAAGCGTCAACCGCACGACCGACCTTGTCGGAGTCGCGGATGAAGCAGCGTGGAGGTTCGGTGCGTCCTACACGTTCGAGAAAACCGGAACGACGGGCAGCTTCATTTATGAAGGTTTGAAGCGCTATGCCGCCAATACGGTTTCCGCCATCGACGGACAACCCGTTAAGTTTCCTGCGCTCGACGAACGTACCCGGCCCCTGGCTACTATGGTGGTCTTAAGCCAGAAGGTGGGCCAGAAGGATGTTCTTAGTGCGGATTGGATTCACGCCGGCAAGAGTCCCGGAGACCCAGGCCAATGTGTCGCCGCTACCGGCGGTCTCTGTACCGCGTTCGCAAGCTTATCGGGCGTTCCAGGGACAGCGGCTTCTCTCGTCGACGCTGTCAATAATCAAAGCAACATGTATGCCTTTGGCTTGAGGCATACACTAAGCAAGAATATGTCAGCGTACTTTGTCGCCGCGCGTCAGGCCAACCATGCTGACGCTCACTACGACTTGGGGGCCGTCGGACACGGCTCTGTTGTTGACAAGCGGGACTTCACGGGCAAGGGATTCGCCGGCACCCGACTTCAAGGAGTTTCGGGCGGCATGACTTTCAATTTCTGACGGGGCGCTCAAAGCCAGGGAGTCACGAGCGTCCTGGCGGACGACGGCCGCCGATTGATCTACATCGCCAACGGCGAAGGAAGCCGTGTTTCTCCGATTGCCGACCGCCAGTATGGGCGATGTAGCGTGCAGGGCAAGTTTGGCTATTGTTGATGCGAAAATCCCGGTACGACGAGGGGGTGTCGCCGCACCGGGGAAGAGGTGCCGATATGATCAGGGCAGGTAGTAGCGGAATGACGTGAACGCCATGTTTTCGACGCCATGCGGCTCGCCGCCTACACCATGCCAGGTGTTTCGCACTACATAGGAATACTGTGGTCCTAACTGCAGTCGCCCTTTCGGTCCGTTGTAGATCTTGTACCAGAAGCCAAAGGTGCCCTCGATAATATTGCGAGTGTCACCGGTACACTTTGAGCCCAGCGAGCCCGGCACGAAACCGGTCGTTGAAACCGGAAATTGTCCGGGGGTTCCAACAGTGGAAACTGGCTCCGAGAAGCAGGAATTGTTCGCGAAAAGAGGCGATGCATAACCCACAGGCTTACCGCTAGAGGTAAGCGTCCAACCGCGGCCTACGTATTCGCCACCTCCATTCAGGTAAATATCCAGCTTCGGTGAGTGCCATTCCAAGGTGCCAAGTGCCTGGTAACTGCGCAGCAGTTGGAGAACACCATCGGCACGGACCGTGGCATCGGGAAGAGTGGTCGTACCGTAACGGGCTACGCCGTTGCCGCCCAGGAAATGCAGTCCAAAATCCACGTGTTTGTTGAACGCGGAGACGCGAGCGTTGGCGCCCACACCCGCGCCGGTGGCGGTGTTGTTGTACGCCCCGACTGCGGAAGCTCCGGTGACTCCGCTGCATGTGGTGGTTTGGGATATAGCGCCGCAAGGGAATATGCGGTCGCGGAAGTTGCTGACCAGACCGAACACCTCGTAATGGCCAAAGCCTGGCTCGAAGGCAACCTTCGCGATGACGTCGGGAGTGTAA